>JBFYYA010000087.1:0-9704 GCA_041310245.1 Syntrophaceae bacterium
CCAAACGCTTCGGCGGCTTTTTCATCAAAAATTTCCTGCACCATTTCTATTTCCAAAAAATGATTTCCCGAACCCAGTGTTCCCAGTTGTTGTTTACCGCGCTCCAGAGCCCGCGCGGATACCTGCTCGAAATCAGCGCCCGGCATCGCGCCGCCGTCTTCTGTGGCCTCCAAATCCTCAGGCGACCCGAAGCCGTTTTTTACCGCCCAGGCCGAGCCTTCTTCGAGAACTTTTTTCTGGTCTTTTCCGGACAGCTTTACCTTACCGGTGGAGCCGACACCGGAGGGAATGCCTTGATAAAGCGCAGTAGTCAGCGCATCAAGCTTGTCCTTGATATCGCCAAGCGTTAGATTTGTTGTCATCAGGCGGCAGCCGCAATTGATATCGTAACCCACGCCTCCGGGAGAAATTATTCCTTCCTCCAGATCAAATGCCGCCACGCCGCCGATGGGAAAACCATAACCCCAGTGGACATCGGGCATCGCCAGCGACTATTTCATAATGCCCGGCAGGCAGGCGACAGTTGCCACCTGCTTTGCGCTTTCGTCGTCTTTAAACAATTGATAAATTTTTTCGTTGGCGTAAATAATACCCGGCACGCGCATATTTCCCGTTTGCGGAATCAGCACGCGGTTTTCATCTAATCTTTGCATTTTAATTTCAGACATCAAAAATCACCCTGGCGCGCCAGTTTTTATCCGCTACTTGTTCGATTTTCAGCGTGTGGTAGGTGACAGCCTTGATTTCCATTTTCAGCAGATGCTTTTTTACGTCATAAGGTTCGCCTTGCAAGCGCGCGGTAATGTGTTCTTCTTCCATCTCCAGTATTTCGCAGGTTTTGCAAAGCCATGACTGGCCATGCAAAAGATAAAGGGCTTCGCGCAGCAGATTAATCAAGGCATCAGATGTATCCACACCGCTTACGCTAAGCTGCTTTTCCTCCAGCGCCGCAATGCTATCGCTTTCCACAATTAAATCAAACATCGCCTCCACCGTGTTTGCCAGCGCTTCTTTTTTTGTCTGCCCATAGACTTCGATGCCGATATCGGCAGTATGATCAAGCAACCTGTATTTCTTCATATGTGAACTATAATGAAATTAGCCGCTAAAAACAAGTTTTGGCCGGAGACAAAAAAGCCCCTTAACTTAAGACAGTTAAGGGGCTTTTGAGACTTTAAGTGACCGCTAAATTTATTCTTCGCCTTCTTCTTCCGCGCCGTTTTCATCGTCTCCGCCTTCCGAAGTGGTTCGGGCGACGCCAACGAGTTTTTCTTTTGCTTCTAAATCGATAAGTTTGACGCCTTGTGTGACACGATGATTGACAGGTATGTCTCCCACCTTTAGCCGGATAACTTTGCCGCCATCGCTAATAAGCATAATTTGTTCTTCGCCCGTCACCTGCAACACGCCGGACACATTGCCTACTTTAGGAACGATTTTTAAATTCATTGTTCCTTTGCCGCCGCGGCTCTGCAGGCGGTATTCTTCAATCGGCGTGCACTTGCCAAACCCTTTTTCAGAAACCGTCAGCGCAAACGCGCCTTTTTCCGGTATCTCTACCCCGACAACGGTATCATCTTTGCCCAGACTGATGCCGCGCACACCTTTAGCCGTGCGTCCCATGTCACGCACGTCTTTTTCTTTGAAACGAATAGCCAGGCCTCTGCGCGTAGCTAAAAAGATGTCCTGTTTGCCGGTGGTCAATTTTACATCGACCAGCTCGTCGCCTTTATCCAGGGACAAGGCAATAATGCCGCCGGATCGCGGGTTGGCATAAGCGGATAATTCCGTCTTTTTAATCGTTCCCTTTTTTGTAACCATTACCACAGATTTATCATCATCAAAATCGCGCACGGGCAAAGTGGCGCTCACGCGTTCGCCCGGCCCCATATTAATCATGTTGACTATGGCCTTGCCTTTGGCCGCGCGCCCCGCCTGCGGTATCTGATAAACTTTCAACCAGTGCACCCTGCCGGTATTGGTAAAGATAAGCAGGAAATGATGCGTGGAGGCGACAAAGATCTTTTCGACAAAATCTTCTTCCTTGGTGCCCATGCCGACCTTGCCGCGGCCGCCCCGGCGCTGGCTGCGATACAGGCTTACGGGATTGCGTTTAATGTAGCCGGCATGCGTAATTGTCACAATCATATCTTCTTCCACAATCATATCTTCTATATCGATATCGCCGCTGCTGGCGACAATTTCCGAACGGCGCTCATCGCCGTAACGCTCTTTTATTTCAGTGAGCTCATCGATGATTACCTGCAAGACTTTTTGCGGATCAGCCAAAATTGCTTCAAGCCGTGCCATCAGGGCTTTCACTTCTTTGAATTCCTCGTCAATTTTCGCTCTTTCCAGGCCGGTCAGACGCTGGAGCCTCATCTCCAGAATGGCCTTGGCCTGAATTTCGGATAACTTAAATTTAGCGCAAAGTTTTTCCGACGCCTCCTGCGGATTTTTTGCCGCCTTTATCAGCGCGACAATGGCATCGATATTTTTGAGCGCTATAATCAGGCCTTCCAAAATATGCGCCCGCTCTTTGGCGCGCGCCAGATCAAACTCGGTACGCCGCACAACGACTTCCCGGCGGAATACAATGAATTTTTCGATCACCTGCTTTAGGTTTAAAACCTGCGGCCGGCCTTCAGCTATCGCCAGCATGATAATGCCGAAAGACGATTCCATTGCCGTTAATTTATAAAGTTTATTCAGGATAATTGATGAGTTTTCGTCGCGCTTTAAATCAATGACAACACGAATGCCGTCGCGATCGGATTCATCACGCAGATCGCTGATGCCTTCAATTTTCTTGTCGCGCACCAGTTCCGATATTTTTTCAATCAGCGACGCCTTGTTTACCTGATAGGGGATTTCCGTAATTACGATTGTTTCCCTCTCGTTGCGGGCATTTTTCTCGATGAGGGCGCGCGCTCTCATTTTGATAATGCCGCGGCCTGTTTTATAAGCGGCAATAATGCCTTCGCGTCCGTTGATAAAACCCGCCGTGGGAAAATCGGGCCCCGGAATATGCTTCATCAGCTTTTCCACTGTAATATCAGGGTTTTTAATGCAGGCGATTGTGCCGTTGACAATTTCCGTCAGGTTGTGCGGTGGAATATTTGTAGCCATGCCTACGGCGATACCCGATGAGCCGTTGAGCAAAAGCAGCGGGATACGCGCCGCCAATAACGATGGCTCTTTCAGGGATTCATCATAGTTTGGCACGAAATCAACGGTTTCTTTATCCAAATCGGCAAGCACTTCTTCCGCGATGCGCGACATCCTTATTTCCGTATAACGCATGGCCGCGGGAGGATCGCCGTCGATGGAACCAAAGTTACCCTGTCCGTCCACCAGAGGATAGCGCATGGAAAATTCCTGCGCCATGCGCACGATTGTGTCGTAGACCGCCACGTCGCCGTGCGGGTGATATTTACCGATAATATCACCGACGATTCTGGCGGATTTTTTATAAGGCTTATTGTAACGGTTGCCCATTTCATGCATGGAAAACAAAGCGCGGCGATGCACCGGCTTTAAGCCATCGCGTATATCGGGAATTGCCCGGCCGATGATAACGCTCATGGCGTAATCCATGTAGGATTTTTTCATCTCATCTTCTATGTTCACCATGGTTGGCTTTTTGTGGATATCTTGTTCCATTTTAGGTCTCTTCCTCTCTAGATATGTGGTCGCGTAATATTTTCAGTAAAAGTAATTTCCGTTGTCGGATTAAATATCCAAATTGGAAACATCCAAAGCGTTTTTATAAATAAAATCCCGGCGGGGCTCTACCTGATCACCCATCAGCGTGGTAAAGATCAAATCCGCCTCCACCGCGTCGTCCACGGTCACCTGTAGGAGCGTGCGCTTTTCCGGGTTCATCGTCGTTTGCCAGAGCTGCTCAGGGTTCATTTCACCCAGGCCTTTGTAGCGCTGCAAGCCGATCCCTTTTTTACCGGAATTCAATATATGCTCAACCAGCGCCTTGGTGCTTTCCAGAATAACCGGATTTTTAGCGTCCTCCGCCACATCGCGGTAGGGCGGCTCGCCCAGAATGGAAACCTGTTCCAAGAGCGTGCGGATTTCCGCGAACTGCGGCGAGCGGAATGTTTCGATATTCATGGCAGTAGTCACCGTATGGCCGTTTTTCTTAAGGTCAAAAATCAGTTCGTAAACGCCCTCGTCCTTATCTGGTTTCAGCTTGAAATCGGTAATATTGCCGTTGAGAGCTTTGATTGTTCTTTTGGCCACGGCCTGTAGATTCTTATCGTTTTTAAAAGTGCTTTCCTTCAGAGCCGGATCACCGGCCAGAACGCGCAGCACAAACCTGTCGCGCTTTTCTTTTTCAAAGCGATCCAGCAGATCTTCGATGCGCATAATTTTTTTAATGAGGCTCAGCAATTTGTTGCCGGTCGCGGGGAATCGGCTGCCGTCACCCATGACTAAATTAATTTTTGTCACGCCGCTTTCCAGAATATAATTTCTCATTCTTTCTTCGTTCTGAATGTAGAGCTCGTTTTTTTTATCCACTACCTTAAACAGCGGCGGCTGTGCTATGTATAGATAGCCTCTTTCAATCAACTCGCGCATTTGCCGGAAGAAGAATGTTAAAAGCAGCGTGCGGATGTGCGAGCCGTCCACGTCGGCATCGGTCATGATAATTACTTTGTGATAACGCAACTTGCTCACATCGTAGTCGCCTGAACCGATTCCCGTGCCCAGGGCAGTAACAATGAGCTTGATTTCTTCGTTTTGCAGCATTTTATCAAAGCGCGCTTTTTCCACGTTGAGAACTTTACCGCGCAAAGGCAGTATCGCCTGATTTTTTCTGTCGCGTCCCTGCTTGGCCGAACCGCCCGCCGAATCTCCCTCCACCAGATAAATTTCACTGGCCGCCGGATCTTTTTCCTGACAGTCCGCCAGTTTGCCGGGCAGCGAGCCTACTTCCAAAGCGCTTTTGCGCCTGGTCAACTCACGGGCGCGGCGCGCAGCCTCACGGGCGCGCGCGGCGTCCACGCATTTATTAAGAATCTGTTTGGAAATTGAAGGATTTTCTTCCAAAAAGCTTCCTATCTTTTCATAGATAATTCCTTCCACCAGGCCGCGCACTTCAGAGTTGCCCAGTTTGGTTTTAGTCTGTCCTTCAAACTGCGGATTCTGCACCTTGACGCTGATGACACAAGCCAGGCCCTCGCGCAAATCTTCGCCGCGCAGAGATTCTTTGCCGTCTTTAATCAGCTTGCTGTTCGTCGCGTAATTATTAAAAACGCGCGTCAGGGCGGAACGAAAACCTATCAAATGAGTGCCGCCTTCAGTGGTGTTGATACTGTTGGCGAAGGTGAAAATGTTTTCCAGGTATGTTTCGTTATACTGCAGGGCTACTTCCACAAAGCAATCTTCTTTTTCTCCGGAAACGTAAATAGGGTGCTTGTGCAAAACTTTTTTATTTCGGTTGATATACTCGACAAAAGAAACAATGCCGCCTTTGTAAACAAATTCATTTTTCTTATCCGTGCGCTCATCCGTGATATTAATTTTAACGCCGGAGTTTAAAAAAGCAAGCTCGCGCAGGCGGTTGCAAATAACATCAAAGCTGAATTCCGTGTCTTCAAAGATTTTATCATCGGGTAAAAACGTTACTTTGGTTCCATTGCTTTTAGTTTTTCCGATAACTTCAAGTGGAGAATCGGGCACGCCGCGTTGGTAAGTTTGACGATAAACATGGCCTTCGCGGCGAACTTCCAACTCACATGTTTTAGAAAGAGCGTTGACTACGGAAACACCCACGCCGTGCAAGCCGCCGGATACTTTATAAGAATCGTGCGAAAATTTACCACCGGCGTGAAGTTTAGTCATAACAACTTGCGCCGCTGAAACTTTTTCTGTTTTGTGCATTCCCACGGGAATACCGCGTCCGTTGTCCTCAACCACAACGCTGTTATCGACTCTGATTTTTACGGAAATCGTGTCGCAATATCCGGCTGACGCCTCGTCGATACTGTTATCGACGACTTCATATACCAGATGATGTAAACCATCTTTTCCGGTCGACCCGATATACATAGCCGGCCGCTTACGAACGGCTTCCAATCCCTCAAGAACTTTAATACTATCAGCGTCATATTTGTGCGGCATATTCTTTTTAAAACTCCCCAAAAAGTATTACTATATTTTTAACGGCATCACGATGCATAGATAATCATCGCCTTCTGTTTGTTTAACAGCAGTCGGTTTTATACCCACCCCAACTTCCATCAGTATATTTTCCTTGTTTATAACGGTAATTGCATCGATTAAATAATTAACATTAAATCCTACTTCCACATCTTCTCCGGCATAGGAAACATCTATTTCCTCCGTGGCTTCACCCACATCGAGGTTGGTGGAATTTAACGTCAGCTTCCCTTCTGTAAAGGAAAGAATAACGCCACCATATCTTTCTGAGGAAACAACATTCATTCTTTTTAACGCGTGTAAAAACGATTCTTTCTCCAGGGTGATGCTAATTCCTTTTTCCGCCGGTATAACTCTCTTGTAATCAGGGTAATCACCATCGACCAGGCTTACTTTTAAAATAGTGTTATCTGTTTTAATAATAAACATGTTTTTACCCATGCCTATTTTCACACTTTCGTTTTCGTCCGCTATTTTTTTTATTTCCATCAAACCTTTACGGGGAATGATAATCCCTTTTCCTTTTTCCAGAAAAGGCTCGCCAAAAATAGTTTTCGCGATCGCCAAACGATGCCCGTCTGTAGCAACCATTCTTAAAAAAGTTTCTGAGCCGTCTAAAAATGATTCTAAAAATACACCGTTTAAATTTTTCCTCATCTCATCCACGGCCATGGCAAAAGACGTTTTGTTAATTAAGTCTTTAATCGATAATCCGTTAATGTTATAAAAATGAACATTTTTATCATCCGATACATCAGGAAAATCTTCCGCCGGTAATCCCGGTATTTTATACACTGCTCTCTGGCACGATATTTTCACAACGTTATTAGTGGTAATGAAATTCACTGTTTCTCCCTGAATTTCCCGCACCATTTCATAAAGTTTTTTAGCGGAAATTGTAATCTCTCCGCCTTCTTTAATTTCCGCTTCATAATCAGAAATAAGACTGATTTCCCGATCGGTGGCTATAACCTTAAGTTTATTTTTCTCCGCTTTTAAAAGAACATTGTTTAAAATAGGCAAGGTTGTCTTTTTCTCTACGATCCCCAACGTCTTTTGGATTCCATCCAGAAAGGTATTTCTATTAATATTAAATTGCATAATTTCCTCCCTCTCTTTTATATTTACTTATATTCTCTTTATATAAATAAAATAGTAATAGTAATAATGCCTGTTTATAGGTTGAATATTAACATTTTGATAATAAAATTAAATATTTAATAAATAAAAGCCTATTTATAACTATGTTTATAAAAAATTAAGTGTTGTTTATTAAACTATCTTCAATCTCCTTGACTAAATTTCTTGTTTTTTGATCCGCGTCTATTTTATGAGTAATTTTATTTGTGGAGTAAATTACCGTGGAATGATCACGATCTCCGATTTTATGCCCGATATCCGGAAAAGAAGCATGGGTTAATTTCCGGGCAAGATACATGGATATTTGACGGGCAAACACAAGGTTTTTATTTTTATTATGAGCTTTAATATCTGATATTTTTACGCCCAGCTTTACGGCAACGGTCTTTATAATTTCTTCAATAGTAATTTCATGATTAGAGCTTTGTTTAACCAGGTTTTTTAAAACTTCTTTTACTAAGTCTAAATCAATTTCTCTGCCGGTTAATGAGGAATAGGCGCAAATTCTCACGAGAAAACCCTCTAATTCGCGAATATTAGATTCTACGCGCGAGGCGATATATTGGGCGACAGAACCAGGCAGAGTCATCTGGGTTTCCTGCATCTTTTTTTCAATAATAGCTATTTTTGTTTCTATTTCCGGTGGCTGTATATCGGCGATCAAGCCCCATTCAAAACGGGAACGCAGCCGCCCTTCCAGATTGGGAATATCCTTGGGGAATTTATCGCTGGTCACCACTATTTGTTTACCGTTGTCATGCAACGTGTTAAACGTGTGAAAAAACTCTTCCTGTGTTCTTTCCTTGCCGGCGAGAAAATGAATGTCGTCCATCAACAAACAGCCAATATTGCGGTATTTTTCCCTGAATTTATTCATCCGGTCGTAGCGGATGGAATTAATCATTTCGTTCATGAATTCTTCGGCGGAAACATACATGACGTTAAGTTCAGGATGAGCCGCCGCGGCCAGAAGGCCCGTGGCGTTTAGAAGATGCGTTTTTCCCAGCCCAGAGCCTCCATAAACAAATAATGGATTGTAATTTTTGGCTGGCTGTTTGGCAACGGCGATCGAAGCGGCGTGAGCGAACTGGTTACAGGGGCCGACAACAAACCTATCAAATGTGTAGTTGCTGTTTAATGATAAATTGTTTTTGCCTTTAATCGCGGCGATGGCGACGGCAGACGTTTTCGGCTTTATAGGCGTGGATGTTGTTTGATCGGAAAACGAAACCTGATTTTTTGCCAGAACAAAATCTATATCCACGTCCAGCCCGACAACGTTTTGTAAGGACTGCCTGATAGTGGCAATATAGTTATCCGTAAGCCAATCTTTGAAAAACTTATTGGGCACAATAAGTTGTACGCACTTGTCTTCCATAGCAGCTATTTTAATCGGCTTTATCCAGGTATCGAAATTTTGCTTGCTTATCTTTTCCTGAATAATTTTAGTAGTTTTGTCCCAAACAGAATCCACTTAAACACCATTTATCCACAGTTTATAAACATCTGTTTATAAGGTTATTTTAATCTAAATCGTCAAGAATGCGACCGGAGAGACGGTTTAACTCGTCCATGGAGCTATATCGGATTTCGATAGCTCCTTTTTTGGGGGCGCCTTTGATTTCTACCTTGGCCTGAAGTTTCTTGCTCATCGCTTTTTCCAGATCATGCAAAAAGCGGTCTTTGGTTGCTCGTTTTTTATCGACGGGTGTCTTTTTCAGTTTTTGAATCAAACGCTCCGTTTCCCGGACGTTGAGGCCTCTTTTGATGATCGCTTCCAACGCGGAGAGCTGTTCTTCCACGGAAGAACAGGCCAAAAGACAGCGCGCGTGGCCGGCAGAAATCTTTTTTTCAGTTAAAGCTGATTTAACTTTTGCCGCTAACTTTAAGAGGCGCATGGTGTTGGCTACGGTGGAGCGGTCTTTCCCCACGCGCGTTGATATGTCTTCCTGCGAAAGAGAAAATTGTTCCGTAAGCGTCACGTACGCCGCCGCTTCCTCCAGCGCGTTCAATTCTTCTCGCTGAATATTTTCGATCAGAGACATTTCCGCCGCGTCTTTGTCGGTGGCTTCACGAATAACGATGGGCACATCTTTTAACCCGGCCCCCTGCGCCGCGCGCCAGCGTCTTTCTCCGGCGATGATTTCATAACCTTTGCCCGCCCGGCGCACGATGATCGGCTGAATTATGCCGCTGGTTTTGATGGAGGCAACAAGCTTTTTTTGTTCTTCATCGTTAAATGTTTTACGCGGCTGGTAACGGTTGGGACGCAATTCCTCAATGCCACAGGTCGACGCGGAGGGTTTTTGGTCAAGATCGTTTAAAAGATCCGGGAAAATGGCGCCAAGACCTTTCCCCAGAGCATTTTTTTGCGCCATTTTTTATAA
>JBFYYA010000088.1:0-6155 GCA_041310245.1 Syntrophaceae bacterium
AATTATATCTAGCGCAAGGCTGATTTTCTTTTTATCCTGATGAAGAAAAGACGCGAATTTTATCAGGCTGAAAGGCTCGCTTTTTCCGGTAGCGGCCAACAAATCAAAAGTTTCCTGGCGAAACGAAATAATTTCTTCGTCGTCTAAATCCAGAGCCCGGCCGATTGAACCGCCTGATAAGCCAGCCAGCAAAAGCGCTTTCTCATGTCCCATGCCCATTTTTTCTGTCAGTAGCTTAGCAACAATATCCTGGCGCAACGGATTAAACCGCATATGCAGACAGCGGGACAAAACGGTTGCCGCAAGCGCGTAAGGACGGCTGGTAATTAAAATTATCAAGTTCGCGAAAGACGGCTCCTCCAACGTCTTGAGCAGAGCGTTAGCCGCTTCCTCGTTCATTTTATCGGCATCCTCAACAATAAAGACGCGGCAAAGAGCTTCCAGCGGCTTAAATGTCATCTGATTCTGAATTTCGCGAATAGCGTTGATGCGGATGAACTGGCCTTCCGGTTTCACTACAAAAAAATCAGGGTGTCTGTTTTGCTGAATTTTCCGGCAGGAAAGACACGTGCCGCAGGAATCTTGAACAGCGTCTGCTTTTTCGCAATTATACGCCCGGGCGAACTCCACGGCGAGCGCTTTCTTGCCGATCGAAGGAATCCCGCTAAAAAGATAAGCGTGCCCGATACGTTTTTGCGATAACGTTTTCTGAAGAACGTTTACCTGTTTTTCATGGCCATAAATATCGTTAAAAGACATAATCAATTTTTTCAGGCAAAGGATTTATCACTTTCGCTTATTAATAAAATCCATAATATGGGCGAGCACTTCTTTCTGAATTATATCCGCGTCCGGCATCGCGTCTACCAGACGAAAGCGCTCGGGTTCGCTTTTACAGACATTAAGATAACCTTCGCGAACGCGATTGTGAAAGGCGATGTTTTCTTTTTCGAATCGATCAGAAGTATTAAGGGAATTGTTCCTTTGAATCGCTCTTTTCAGACCTGTTTCCGCGGGAAGGTCAAAAAGCAGGGTTAAGTCCGGCTTCAGATTCAGCGACGAATAATCATTAATAGTTTTTATAATATCCCGGCTCAAACCGCGACCGAAGCCCTGATAAGCGTAGGTGGCGTCAGAAAAACGATCACACAATACCACTTTATCAGCGTTTAACGACGGAATAATTTTTTCCCGCACATGCTGCGCCCGAGCGGCACAAAATAAAAACAGTTCCGTTTCCGCGGACATATAATCGTGGGATGGATCAAACAAAATACCGCCGATTTTACGGCCGATATCTGTGCCGGAAGGCTCCGATGTAACAAAAAGCGGAATTTTTTTCTGCAATAAATAATCGGACGCAAGTTTAATTTGCGTAGATTTACCGGAGCCTTCAATACCCTCGAAGGTAATTAGTCCCTGCATCGATCCAACCCCCGCCATTTAATCAAATGGGAAATTGCCTTAAGTTTTTCAGTAACCGAAGCGACTCCCGGAATAAAAAGATTTTACTTTTTTGTATTTACAAGAAAAGCGCGCGGCCAAACCGCCAAAACCCACGCGATTTGGCCTTGAAAGCCTTTGAGTATTTTTATTTTTCTTCGCCCGGCACAATTGCTTCTACGGGACACTGATCAGAACACGTTCCACAATCATTGCAAAGTTTGGGATCGATAACGTACTTTTCTTCACCTTCGGAAATGGCTCCTTCGGGACATTCGCCCTCACAAGAACCGCAAGCGATGCATTCGTCAGTAATCACATAAGCCATGACTCTTTATTTCTCCTTTT
Organism: Syntrophaceae bacterium; assembly: GCA_041310245.1. GTDB lineage: Bacteria > Desulfobacterota > Syntrophia > Syntrophales > Smithellaceae > UBA4810. The sequence continues at coordinate 1,792 of JBFYYA010000088.1, forward strand.
ACATAAAAATTATTTCTCTATTATATTATGATAAATTGTTTACCAAATAATACAATGAGAAATTGTTATCATTGCTGCTATTATTTATAATATCAAGTAAAAAAACTAAACAGATATCACTTCTTTAATATCCGGAACCTTGCTTTTTATTACTTTTTCTATGCCCATTTTAAGCGTCATCTGCGACATCGGACATCCCTGACAAGCTCCGGTTAGTCTTACTTTAACCACGCCATCAGAACTGACATCAACAAGTTCTACATCGCCACCGTCGGCCTGCAGGCCCGGCCTGATAAGATCTATCGCTTTTTGCACTTCTTCTTTCATTTGTGCTCTCCTTTTTTCTATAAATGCTTGGGCGTTTTCTTAACGAGGCATTCGGCTAAACATATCATTTGCCACCCTACGGGCAACTGACGCCAGCTCCGGTTTAATCAACATATAACTTTCCGCCCGATGGTGTCCCGCTCTCCACATCAGATGGCCGGTGGACGCCTCGTAAAGTCTCATGCCTAGACTTACTTTAGCTACTTTTTTATCCTGTTCCATCGTGTAGTTCCAAATGTCAACAGAAACCATCAAGAAGGCTTCCGCGCCAATCAACTCGCTAATCTTTCTGCTCAGATAAGGATCAGAATAATTTAATTTTTTTAATTTAGAAAGGTACTCATTAACGGCATTGCTTAACTCTTCATTGTCCCGTATTTTGTTCTCAAGATTTTGATTATCAATCACGCTGGAATACCATTTCTTACCAGTCAATACGTTAGCGATAACATTTTCCAAAACCACTTTTGCTTCGCCATGGGGACCAATATCAACTTTTAGAATAGCTATGCTTCGCGGATGAAAATCTTTTGCCGCGGGGTCAACCTGTGAAAACCGCAAAGTTGTGCAGGCAGACACCATAAAAATGCATAATAAAAATATTTTTATTCGATGTACTTTTTTGGGCACCGGATACAAGCCTCCTGTTTTTTCTTTATAATATTTCTTTCAGAAAATAACCCAAAGAATAACGCATAACCCCGCGATAATATAGACGGTTTCCAGAAATCCTTCCGTTACCGCCCCTGAAAGCCCGGATTTTCTATCACAAAGAGTTAAACAAAGCCACATATATAATACACAGGCCGGCAAAAAAAGGCCGAGCGCCGATGTTTGGCCTGTAAAATAAGAAAAAACAAGAAGTATCAATAGCATCGCGGAAATTAAGTTAAGAATAATTTTTGTGCGAGCTTTTCCGAGCAGCACCGGAATCGTTTCCCGCCCGATCAACTTATCGCTTTGCATCTCCAGAATGTCGGACATCGCCGAACGTATGAAAACAATTCCAAAAGCAAAGCTGAAAGCTACAGCCGTCCCCGCGTTGAAAATATTTTCCGATGTCAGCACAGGCAAAACCGCCGTTACCATTCCCCACGCGGCGGCCATAAAAATATTTTTTGAACCGGGAATATCTTTCAGGCTCTGGAAACGCCATTTCCCGGGAAATATATTCATATTATAAAGCGCGCCGGCGACAGACATAAGAAAAAGAAAAGCAAAAGAGAGAAAACCATTCATAAAAGCCAGCACCAACGCTACAGCAATGGAAAGAATAGCCACGTTGCGGTAAAGTTTTGGATACCGCAGATAAGTTTCCTCGCGAAAAGAACCGATGAAACTGGCCGGCCTGCGGCTGATCAGCCTGTTGAGCACATGCATGCCGTAAACAAAAAAAGCGGCGATAGCAACATCAGTTATCAAAACGGTCCTCTTCTGTAAAAGCACTACGGCCGCGCACAGGCATCCGGCGCCGACAGCCGAGTATATATCCGCTTTGATCGCCGCGACCCAGAGCTTCATTAAAAAACCGGTTGCTTTCGATTTTGCTCTTTGACCTGATGCTATTTTATCCATAACGCGGTCAATGATCCAGTTGGGCGTTGACGCCCCGGCAGAAACGCCGATACGTTTGTAAGGTCGTAAATCGATATTTTCCATTTCCGCCGCCGTTTCAATATGAAAAGTTGGTGTTTTTGTCCGGCGCGCCAGATCCGCCAGCCTTTTTGTGTTGGCGCTGTTTCTGCCTCCGACAATAACGATGGAGTCCATATCGTTTGCCAAAGACACAACCTCCGCTTGTCTTTCCTGCGTGGAAGAGCAGATAGTGCTAAAGATTAAGGCATCGGGATAGTAACTTTTTATTTTATCAACAATCAAAGTGTAATCATCCATGGTTTGCGTGGTTTGGGCAACAACACAAACCAGCTCCAAAGATGGTAATTTTTCAACATCATCAACTGAATTCAGGGCGATACCTTTGCCGCCGGTATAACCCAAAAGAGCGTCAACCTCGGGATGTTCTCTGTCACCGACAATAATTACCGTGTAACCGAGGGATGTATGTTTCTTGATTATCGCCTGAACGTAACCGACTTTAGGGCAGGTACAATCGATTATTTTTATGCCGCTGGATTTGATTTTTCTGCGTTCGGCGGGAGCAATTCCGTGCGCCCGGATAATAAGAACTGAGTTTTTCTTATCCTTGATTTCGTCGATATCATTTACCGGTTTAACTCCGCGGCTCTTGAACAATTCGATCGTTTGCGGATTATGAATCAAGGGCCCATAAGTGTAAATATTGCGGCCTTTTTCGTGCTGGGCAACTTCCAGAACAATGTCCACCGCGCGCCGCACGCCCATGCAAAAACCGGCACTTTTAGCAAGCTTGATTTCCAATTATTTAATTTTTCCTCAACAAAATAAAAAATTCTTTATTGCCCGCTGGTCCCAATAAGGAAGAGACACTTGTTCCGTCGATAGACAAATTTAGCGCGCGGCTGAAATTCTCAATCTCTTTTATTACTCTTTCATGAATGACAGGATCTTTCACCAGGCCGTTTTTGCCCACTTCACTTCTTCCCGCTTCAAACTGTGGTTTGATCAATGCCAAAATTATCCCTTTTTCTGAAATTAATTTTACCACGGGCGGCAAAACAATTTTTAGCGATATAAATGAGACGTCAATCGTCGCCAGATCAGGCTTTTCCTGTAAATCCTGCCCGTCATAATAACGAATATTTTGTCGTTCGATGACGCAAACTCTTTTGTCCTGACGCAATTTCCACGCCAGTTGTCCATACCCGACATCAAGCGCGTAAACCTTGCGCGCTCCGGATTGTAAAAGGCAATCCGTAAAACCTCCTGTTGACGCTCCGACATCAAGCGCGACCAGGCCGCGGACATCCAGATTAAATTCATCCAGCGCTCCTTTCAGCTTTAAACCGCCGCGGCTGACGTAAGGATTATCCTCGCCTTTAATTTCCACCTGCGCGTCAGCGGCAACCAGCGTGCCGGCTTTATCCGGATAGCTGTCGTTAATTTTTACCGCCCTGGCTAAAATCAGCGCGCGCGCCTTCTCCCTTGTGGGCGTGATCCCGCGTTCGACCAGCAGTTTATCCAAACGGATTTTTTCAGCGCTCATGTTTTCTCGAAGGTAACATCGTAAGAATGAAAGTTTATTTTACCATCTGCTTTATGGCCCGGATGATTCCTTCTTCATCGATTCCGTATTTATGCCGCAATTGTGCCTGTGTGGCATGTTCGACGAATTCATCGGGAATGCCCAGCCGTTTTATCTTCACGTTACTCACGCTCTTTTCGGCCAGCATTTCCAAAACGGCGCTTCCAAAACCACCCTGCAGAACATTTTCTTCCACGATAATTATTTTTTTGAATGCTCTGGCGGTATTTAAAATCAGCGCGCTGTCGATCGGTTTCACAAACCGGGCGTTGATGACTTCCACGCTGACTTTTTCGCCGGCCATTTTTTCCGCCGCGGCCAGCGCCGGATAAACCGTGGCGCCAATGGCAATCACGGCCAAATCAGAGCCTTTGCGCAGAACTTCTCCTTTACCGATTTTTAAAGTTTTGATTTTTTTATCCATCTTCGCCCCCACGCCCTTACCGCGCGGATAACGCAGAGACACGGGAGATCCGCAACTGACGGCGGTTTTCAGCATATGCCGCAGTTCGTTTTCATCCTTGGGCGCCATGACAATCAAATTAGGAATAGAACGCAGGTAAGAATAATCAAATATTCCCTGATGCGTCGCGCCGTCCTCGCCGACAATGCCGGCGCGGTCGATGGCGAAAATAACCGGAAGATTCTGCAGGCAAACATCATGAAGAATTTGATCATACGCCCGCTGAAGAAACGTCGAATAAATGGCCACCACCGGAAGAAATCCTTCCACGGCAAGGCCTGCCGCAAAAGTCACCGCGTGTTGTTCGGCAATGCCCACATCGTAAAGACGCTGGGGAAAAGCTTTTTGGAATTGTTCCAGCCCGGTTCCTTCGCACATTGCCGCCGTGATGGC
>JBFYYA010000089.1:0-2872 GCA_041310245.1 Syntrophaceae bacterium
CCTCACCGAGTGTTGTCGAACATTACGTGAAAGGGGAATATGGAGAAAAAACCGGCAAGGGCTGGTATGATTACAAAAAACCGGAAAAGAAATAAATAATTATCCTGAAAAGGCTAATCCACTACGCAGAAAGATGAAGGCGGCATAACTTGCGCCTTTCGTTCCGTACACGGATATATCTCCAGGATGCTTTCTGCGCGGTTTTCTTTTCGGGTATCTGTTTAAAAAGGTTAAAAATAAAATAAAAGAGGTGATCTATGAGTAACAGGGAAGTTGTATTTGTAGACGGAATGCGGACAGCGTTCGGCAGAATGGGCGGCACATTGCGCGATTTCAGCGCGGAGCAATTGGCCGGCATCGGTATCAAGGGATTGGTGGAAAAAACGAAGATCAAGGAAAAAGGCAAAGTAGATTGTGTTTTCCTCGGTTCAGCGGCGCACTGCTCGCGCGCGATGAATCCCGCCCGCTGGGCTCTTCTTTACGCTGGCCTGCCCTATGAGACATCGGCAAGTTATATCGAGATGCAGTGCGGTTCCGCTATCGACTGTATCAACCACGCCGCGTGGAAGATTCTTGCGGGACAGGCCGATGTAGTCATTGCCGGCGGCATGGAAGCTTACAGCCAGATTCCCGCCAAGTTTTCCATGAGTAATCCTCCTTATCGGCTGATTCCGCCGATGCCGATGGTGCCGGAGCTTTCTCCCGTGCCAGAGGAATGCATCGGTATGGGTATAACCGCGGAAAATCTGCAAAAGATGTATAACATCTCACGTCAGGCGCAGGATGAATTTAGTCTGCGATCGCAGGTGCTGGCGAAAAAAGCTATGGATGCTGGATATTTTGTTGACGAGATAATTCCGGTTATGGTTCCTCAGGGCAAAAAGAATCCGCCGCTCGAGTTCAAGGTTGACGAACATCCGCGGATGACTTCCATGGAAGCGCTGTCCGCTTTACCGCCGGCCTTTGCCAAAGATGGAACAGTCACTGCCGGAAACGCTTCTGGGCGTAATGATGGCTCCGCTTTTGTTCTGATGATGACCAGGGATAAAGCCAAAGAGCTGGGATACAAACCAATGGCTAAATGGCTTGCCGGCGGCGATTATGGTGTTGATCCCAAGATTATGGGTATTGCCCCGGCCTACGCTGTTCCCATTGCCTTGAAATACGCCGGTTTAAAACTTTCCCAGATGGATGTAATGGAATGCAATGAAGCATTCGCCGTGCAGAATCTGGCGGTTGCCAAAGAACTGGAAAAACAGACCGGTGAAAAAGTGGACATGGATAAATGGAATCCCAACGGCGGCGCGATTGCCTTTGGTCATCCCAACGGAGCTTCGGGATCTCGTATCTGTATGTTTACCATGAGAGAGCTTATCCGCAAGGGCGGTAAATACGGATTCTTCAGCTCCTGTTGCGGCGGCGGTTTGGGCGTGGCAACTGTTATTGAAAATTTACAGAAATAACGCTGTAAGGAAGTTTATTATTTAACCATAGCCTGTTGCGCGCGCCTTTTTCGGCAGGCGCGACAGGCTATGGAATTTTTGTGTTATTTATTTCTCAGATGAATAAAACTGATAACAAAAAATGGAAAAGACATGGATATTGTAATAAGCAGACAAGATGGAATATTAATTATTGAATTCAACCGGCCCGAAAAGAAAAATTCGATTACCTCGGCCATGTATCAAACTATGGCCGACGCGCTAAAAACCGGCGAACAGGATAAATCTGTGCGCGTAATTTTATTTTGCGGCAAGCCGGATATTTTTACCGCGGGAAATGACCTGGAAGATTTTATGAACATGCCCTCGGAAGGCGAGCTTGCGGATCGCCCTGTGGCTAAGTTTATGCTGCGTCTGATCGGAGTTACAAAACCGGTTATTACTGCTGTTGCCGGCGCGGCGGTCGGCATCGGCACAACCATGCTCTTGCACTGTGACATGGTTTACGCGGCTGATAACGCGAAATTTTCCATGCCCTTCACCCGGCTCGGTCTTTGTCCGGAATTTGCCTCCAGCATGCTGCTGTCCCAGGTTGTTGGTTATCCGCGGGCGGCGGAAAAACTTCTTCTGGGCGAGCCATTTTCGGCCGAGGAAGCATACGAGATGGGGCTGATAAATAAAATATTGCCGCAGGCCCAGCTTATGCCTTATGCCTTGGCGCAGGCGGCCAAGCTTACGAGGCTTCCCGCGTCCTCATTGCGCACGACCAAAAGCCTGATGAAGGCTTATCAGGCTGATAAAATCAAAGAAAAAATGATGGAAGAAAACGGGCATTTCGGCAAGATGCTTCTTTCAGAGGAAGCCACAGAGGCTTTTACCGCTTTTTTCGAAAAACGCAAACCGGATTTTACAAAATTATCATAAAGCCGCTTTGCCTCTTATGCCCAGTCATTTTTTATACAGCGAATTTTTCAGGATATATTGACGGACTGAATCCGGAGTCAGATATCTGATGGACTTTCCGGACTTTACCCACTGCCTCATCCGCGAAGAAGAAATGTCCAAAAAGCTGACAGTGCGATAATAGATGACATAGCCGGTTGGCCCCTTAAAACCGTCAATTTCATCGTCATAGTGAAACTGCTCGGCAAAATCATTTGGTAAAATTTTATCCAGTCCCATATTGTCATATCCCGGCCTGGTCATCACGGCGAAATTGCACATCAGGATAAGTTTTTCCCATTCTTTCCATGTGGTGATGGCCTGAAAGGCGTCTTGGCCCACAATGAAATATAATTCCAGCTTTTCAATGTATTTTTTTAGGATGTGTTCGACGGTTTCCACGGAATAGGATTTGCCGTCGCGCTGGTTTTCCACTTCGGAAAAGGAAAAATTAACATTGCCTTCGATAGCCAGCTTAATCATCTGCT
>JBFYYA010000090.1:0-6699 GCA_041310245.1 Syntrophaceae bacterium
GGAAACGAAATTTTTCAGGCGGCTTATAAAAAAAGCGTGGATATCGGATTTGAGGCCAGCGTGGGCGGAACTATACCCATTATCAAAACACTCAAAGAATCACTGGCTGCCAACAACATAAACTCTATTATCGGAATAATGAACGGCACTGCCAATTTTATACTCACCAAAATGACTGATGAAGGCAAAATGTTTGATGTTGTCCTGAAAGAGGCGCAGAAATTGGGTTTTGCGGAAGCGGATCCTACTTTTGATATCGAAGGCATGGATACCGCGCACAAGATGGCGATCATTCTTTCTCTGGCTTACGGTAAAAAAGTAAATCTTGATGATATATACGTGGAAGGAATTTCCAGAATAACCAGAGAGGATATCGCCTTTGCCAAAGAACTCGGCTATCGGATAAAACTTCTGGCAATTGCCATGCTTAAAAACAACGCGGTGGAAGCGCGTATTCATCCTACTATGATTTCTTCCAATCATTTATTGTCCAACGTCAATCAGAACAATAACGCTTTCAATATTGTCGGTGACGCTTCCGGGCCGGTATTTCTTTTCGGCCAGGGCGCGGGAATGATGCCTACCGCCAGCGCTGTTTTCAGCGACATTATCGATGTTGCCCGCAACGTGCTGAAAGGAATTTCCGGCAGAGTGCCCCTGCGTTCAATCGATGAATCCATGATGAAAGAAATTAAACTGATCCCGATGGAAGAGGTAGAAACCAAGTATTATTTTCGCTTTTCCGCGGTTGACCGGCCGGGCGTTCTTTCCAAAATTTCCGGCATTCTTGGTGAAAATGATATCAGCATCGCCACAGTGATTCAGAAAGCACGATTTGAAAACAGCGCTGTGCCGATAGTGATGACAACCTACAAGGCAAAAGAAAAAAATGTTCGGGAAGCTTTGAAAAAAATTGATAAAATCGATGTGTCCATGGATAAAACAATGCTCATACGCATCGAAGACGAACTAGATTAGATTAAATTAGAAACTGTATTATGAAATATGTAATTTTACTCGGCGACGGAATGGCCGATTATCCCACAGATAAACTTGGCGGTAAAACTCCGCTTCAGTGCGCGTTTACGCCTCATCTTGATCAGATCGCCGCGGAAGGCACTCTGGGTTTAGTCGATACCATTCCCGAAGGAATGCAACCTGGGAGCGATGTGGCCACGCTCAGCGTTTTGGGTTATGATCCCGCGCAAAATTATACCGGCCGGGGGCCCCTGGAGGCCGCCAGCATGGGAATTAATTTGGGGCCTAATGATATCGCTTACCGCTGTAATCTGGTTACCATCGGGCAAACAGACACTCCGGAAGCTTTTATGGAAGATTTTACCGCCGGGCACATTTCCAGCCGGGAGGCCAGAGAAATCATTCTGGATATTAGCAGCGTGCTTGGTTCGGATAAATTTCAATTTTATCCCGGTGTCGGCTACAGGCATTTAATGGTCTGGCGCAACGCCACTTTATCGCCGCAAACAACTCCGCCGCACGATATTACCGGTAAGCAGATTTCCGAATATCTGCCCCATGGTGATGGCGCGGAAGAAATAAACGAGCTGACTAAAAAAACTTCGGAGATTTTATTTAATCACCCGATGAATATTGAGCGGGAACAGGCGGGTAAAAAGAGAGCTAACTCCATCTGGCTTTGGGGGCAGGGGAGAAAACCGCAGATTGTTCCTCTTACAAAAAAATACAATCTGCAGGGCGGTATGATTTCCGCTGTTGATCTGCTCAAGGGAATCGGCTCTCTGGCCGGACTGAAAGTGCTCAACGTGGAAGGCGCGACCGGCTACATTGACACAAATTACGAAGGCAAAACCAAAATGGCGCTGGACGCGTTAAAATTCATGGACTTTGTTTTTTTACATCTGGAAGCTCCCGATGAAATGGGACATGAGGGAAACGTGGAAGGAAAAATAAGGGCCATCGAGTTATTTGATGAAAAAATAGTCGGCCCTGTTTTAAATAACATCGCTTCTTTCGGTGATTATCGCATTATTGTTTTGAGCGATCACCCGACACCTGTCGATATCAGAACACACGTAAGTGACCCGAGCCCTTTCGCGGTGTTATCTTCGGTCAAAGATGAAAATAAAGCCTCTAAAATGGCTTTTACTGAGGAAAACGCGAAAAAAACTGGTATTTTAATATCTCCCGGCCATTTACTGATGGAAAAATTCATTCAGGACTGGAAAAATTTCGTAAGTGGATAATACAACGAAAATCCGTGTGATTTACGCCGATACCGACGCTATGGGCATTGTTTATCACACAAATTACATAAAATGGTTTGAAGTAGGACGCAACGAGCTGATGCGCAAATTAGGCATTGACTGCGCACAGATGGGAAATAACGGCATCAGCCTCCCGCTGACTAAAGTTAGCTGTCATTATCTGTTGCCGGCAAGGTATGATGATTTGCTTATCATCGATACAGAAATAGATTATATAAAAAGAGCAAGCTTGAAGTTTAATTCACGCATCTGGGATGAAAAAAAGCAAAACCTGTTGGTGGAAGGATATACCGTGCATGCTTGCCTTAACGGCAAAGGAAAAGTCTCCAGAATTCCGATACATATACTTGAACCGCTAATTAAATATAAAGATAAAGGGGAATAATATGTCTAAACTATCAAAACAAGAACTCAAAGAACCGGATATTTTTCAGGCTACTGTCACAAAGGCCGCCCATTACATTGAGGAAAATAAAACACGCGTTTATGTTTTCGCGACAGCCGGAATCGCCGCCATCGTTATCGCTGTGGGAATTTATCTTTACTGGAGCAACTACCAGACAAGCGCGATGCAGATATACACCAAAGCGCAAAATAATATGCTCCAAAGCGTTTATAACCCTTCCGTCGCTGACGACACAATGGACATTTTTAAAGAATTGATTGATAAATATCCCTACAGCTGGAGCGCGCGCATGGCGCATTATCACCTGGGAAATATTTATTATAATATGGGCGAACTTGATAACGCCATCGACAGTTACAAGAAATTTATTTCTTCCGTAAAATCAGATGAGGCCGGGGTGAAATTCCTGGCTCTTACCTCATTGGGTTACTGCTATGAATCCAGAAAAGATTTTAAATCAGCTCTCGAATATTTTGAAAAAGCGCAAACAACAAAAAATGTCGGTTTTGAATCGATGGGGTACCGTAATATCGCCAGAATCTACGAACAGCTAAACGATAAAGAAAAGGCGTTGGAGAATTATAAAACCGCCCTGGAAAAAAACAACGACGCGGCCATGGAGCTTTTCATCAAGCGTAAAATATCATCACTGAGTTGAGTAAGGAGAACAATATTTGAAAGTTTTAATGTCGGGAAATGAAGCAATCGCCCGCGGTGTTTACGAGGCGGGCGTAAGGTTTGCCGCCGCGTATCCCGGTACTCCCAGCACGGAAATCCTGGAGGAATTTTCCAAATACGAGGGAGTTTATGCCGAATGGTCGCCTAATGAAAAAGTAGCCGTGGAAGTGGCGATCGGCGCGGCATTGGCCGGAGAAAAAGCACTGGCCGTTATGAAGCATGTTGGTGTTAATGTGGCTGCTGATCCCATATTTACCGTCAGTTACACAGGTACAAACAGCGCTTTGGTAATTGTCAGCGCTGATGATCCTTCTTTGCACAGTTCACAAAACGAGCAGGACAACCGCAATTACGCCAAATTCACCAAAATGCCCATGCTGGAGCCGGCGGACGCGCAGGAGGCAAAAGAATTCGCGAAAATCGCTTTTGCATTGAGCAAAAAATTCGACACTCCAGTTTTTCTGCGTTCCACTACAAGAGTTTCTCATTCCAAATCCATCGTTAAGCTTGGCAAGCCAGTTGCCTATCAGGATAAAACAGCCATTACTTTTAATCCGGAAAAATATGTGATGGTTCCGGCTTTGGCGCGCCTGCGGCGTGTGGAAGTGGAAAAACGTCTGGAAAAATTAAAACAATACGCGGAAACTTTCCGTGAAAACAAAATGGAAATCAAAGACCGGCGCTTTGGCATCATTACCGCGGGGATGCCGTATAATTACGCCAAGGAAGTTTTTCCTGATTTTTCCTTTTTAAAGCTGGGGATGGTCTATCCTCTGCCGGAAAAAATGATCAGAAATTTCGCAAAAAAAGTGAAGAAGATTTACGTAGTGGAAGAACTTGATCCTTATCTGGAAGAACAAATCAGGGCGATGGGTATTTCCGTTATCGGAAAAGAAATTTTCCCTTATACAAACGAATTTGATCCGGGTATCATCGAAAACGCGATTAAAAAACACCTCAAAGGCGACAAATTTCCCGCGCAAAAAATACCCTCACGCCCGCCCAATCTTTGTCCCGGCTGTCCGCATCGTGGCTTATTTTATGTTTTAGGCAAGCAAAAAGTTTTCATCACGGGCGATATCGGCTGTTATACGCTTTCTTTTATGAAGCCTTTACAGGGTTTGCATTCGTGCATTTGCATGGGCGCCAGCGTCGGTATGGCGCACGGCATGAGCAAAGCGCTGAAAGAAAAAGGGAAGGGCAAGGTTGTGGGCGTAATCGGTGATTCGACTTTTGTTCATTCCGGAATTACCCCGCTTTTGAATATGGCATACAACAAAAGTGACGCGCTGATTATCATCTGTGATAACAGCACCACGGCCATGACCGGTATGCAGGAACATCCGGCAACCGGTTTTACATTGTTAGGAGAACCGTCAAAACAGCTTGATCTAAAGCTTTTAGTTTCTGCTCTAGGTATTGAAAATATAAAGGTTATTGATCCTTATAATCTTGGAGAAACAAAAGAAGCCATCAAGGAAGAGCTGGCCAAAGACGGCCCCTCGGTAATAATCTCTCAGCGCGGCTGTGTGCTTTTCAAAAGAAAAAATTATTCCACGGAAAAGCCGCTGATGATTGACGCGGAAAAGTGCACCGGCTGCAAAGTTTGTCTGGGATTAGGCTGTCCGGCTATTTCCTGGAAAAAAATCGAACCAAAAGAAGGCTTCAAACAGCAGGGAATATCCGTTATTGATGAAGGATTATGTACCGGTTGCGGTATTTGTGCGCAGGTATGCAAGTTTGAGGCAATTTTATAATAATATCGGGTTACTATGATTAAAAAGAATGAAGTAAAAAGTGTTTTATTTGCTGGAGTAGGGGGCCAGGGTATTCTAAAGGCCAGCGATATCATATGCGAAGTCCTGATAGCGGCGGGCTATGATGTGAAAAAAAGCGAAGTCCACGGTATGGCGCAGCGCGGCGGTTGTGTCACCAGCCATGTCCGCTACGGCAGCAAGGTTTATTCGCCTCTTGAAAAGTCCGGAAACGTTGATATTCTTGTTTCGTTTGAAAAAATGGAATCACTGCGTTACTTGCAGTATCTACGTAAAGATTCATCAATTATCGTGAACAGCGAGAAAATATACCCTCCAGCGGTAAACATAGGCGCTTCTCCGTATCCATCTGATATTATTAAAAATATAAAGAGTAGATTTGCTCTGGTCTGTGAAGTTGACGCCGCGGATTTAGCTAAAAAAGCCGGCAGCGTCAAAACGTCAAATATCGTTCTTCTGGGAGCTTTATCGAAGCTCATGAATATTGACCGTAGAATCTGGATTAAAATAATAGAAAACTCTTTTCCTGAAAAACTGGTTAAAATGAACATTGACGCTTTTCAAATGGGAATTGATGCCTAAATTACTCTAAATTCAATTTATTAGGTTGATTAATTAAAGTTATGGCCGAAGATTATTATCAGATATTAGGCGTCGATAAAAAAGCCCCTGTGGATGAAATAAAAAAGGCTTACCGAAAGCTTGCCGTCAAATGGCACCCGGATAAAAATCCCAACAACAAGGCAGCGGAAGAAAAGTTTAAAAAAATAAGCGAAGCCTACGCGGTTTTAAGCGATGCGCAAAAGCGTCATCAGTATGACCAATTCGGATCTGCAGATCAATTTCGTCAGCAATATTCCCAGGAAGACATTTTCCGCGGTTTTGATCTCAACGAAATCCTGCGCAGTTTCGGTTTTGGCGGCTCTAGGGGAGTCAGAACAACTTTTCGCACGAGCAGAAGGGGAGGCGGCGGATTTCAGGAATATAGCGATGATCCATTTGCTGATTTATTCGGATCAATGGGTGGCGGCGCCGCGGGACGACAATATGCCAATATGTCTCAAAAAGGCCAGGATGCCGAGTATAACTTATCGATATCATTAGAAGAATCAGTGCTAGGCGCGGATAAAAAGATATCCTATCAAATCGAAAACCGTCTTGAAGATATTAGCGTTAAAATTCCGCCTGGTATCAGCACCGGCAAGAAGCTCAGACTGCCCGGCAAAGGATTATCCGGCTACAACGGCGGTCCTAATGGCGATTTATATCTGAATATAAGCGTATTGCCGCATCCGATCTTTACCCGCGACGGTAATGATTTATACGTAGAAAAATCCATCAAATTTACACAGGCCGCGCTGGGAACAACCATTGACGTCCAAACGCTCGACGGTTCAACCAAAAGGCTTAAAATCAGCCCAGGCACTCAAAACAATACTAAAATAAGGATGAAGGGCTACGGAGTTCCGGGATTCAAAGGCGCGGCTAAGGGAGATCAGTTCGTAAAAATCAATGTTGAAGTTCCCAAGAAACTTTCTGATAAACAAGCTAAACTCATCAAACAATTGGCGGACGACGGAATCTAGTAAGACTA
>JBFYYA010000091.1:0-5264 GCA_041310245.1 Syntrophaceae bacterium
TCCCCAAAAACAGCATCGCTGCCGCAAAAATAATTATAACCAGAAAATCAACATACAGAGGGAAAATATTCACATTGAGCAGCGCGCCGCGGACTCCGTCCACGGTATAGGTCAGAGGATTAAGCTTCACCAGGCCCCGCAGCCAGAGAGGAAGCTTTTCCGTAATCGGAAAAAGCGCGCCGGAAAGGAAAAAAAGCGGAAAAATAAGAAATGCGGAAACTACCTGAAATCCTTCCAGGCTTTCGAAAAGCGAACCCAGCGCCAGTCCCAGCGAAACCATCCCTATCGCCGTAATCAGCAATAAGAGCAGCGCGAGCGGTATCCCCCACGGATTGACCGCCGGAAACAAAAACGAAAGGGAAAAGAGAACAAGAATCTGCAAAATTACATCGGTACAGCCACCAAGAACTTTTCCCAGAAAAATGCTGATGCGTGATACCGGCGCCACGAGTATTGCCTTAAGCACGTCAAGCTTACGATCCCAGACAATATAGAGACCGAAATAAACAGAGCCGAACAGCACCAGCATGGAGAGAATTCCCGGATAAATATAATCACGATAAGCAAAAGAACCGATCGTGACGCTCGCCCCGATGCCGCTGCCGAAAAGAAACAGCCACATCAAAGGCTGCACGATGCTCGAAACAATCCTGCTTTTTTCGCGCTGAAATACTTTGAACTCGCGCCACCACACCGCATAAACGCCCATCAATTCTCTGCGAATAAAACCGTTATCCATAATTTTAAGACCCCCTCTGGCGGTAGCGGGCGACAGAATCCACCCAACTGCCGGAATCATCCACTGTATCATCGCGGATATCCCGTCCGGTCAGCTTGATAAAAACATCGTTGAGCGTGGGCACTCTCATTTCCACGCAGTGAACATCTTTCAGCAATGATAAAATTTTGGGCAGGTGACGGTGGGCTTCTTTGGTGATTATTTCCAATGCGTCGTCGTTTTCCCGGATCTCGGAAACATAAGGAAGCGACAGGATTTTTTCGAGCGGCTGCTTTTCAGCTCTAACAACAATCATCTCACCGCCCATTGTTTCTTTGAGTTCCTGCGGCGTATCCAGCGCGATTATCCGGCCGTGATCAATGATACCCACACGGTCGCAAACCTTCTCCGCCTCTTCCATATAATGGGTAGTCAGCACAATTGTGGTTTGCTCGGCCTGCGCCGTTTTTTTTATGTATTCCCACAAGCGCGCCCTTGTCTGCGGATCAAGCCCCAGCGTCGGCTCATCCAGAAATAGCACCGCCGGGCGGTGCAAAAGACCGCGCGCCAGTTCCAGACGACGGCGCATGCCGCCGGAATAAGTGCGCGTGATATCATCGGCGCGCTGCTTGAGATCAACTAACTCGAGCATCTGGTCGATTCTTTCTTTTCTTATCCGCGAAGGAACATTATAAAGACGGGCGTGCAGCTCTAGATTTTCCCGCCCGGTCAGAACTGTATCGAGTGTGGGATCCTGAAAGACAATGCCGACCTGACGTCTCACCCGCGCCGGTTCTTTGATTACATTGTAACCGGCAATTGACGCCGCGCCTGATGAAGGCCTGACGATAGTGCAAAGCATGCCTATAGTCGTGGTTTTGCCGGCGCCATTGGGGCCCAGTAGGCCGAATATTTCTCCTTTTTCAATGTTCAGGTCGATGCCGGCAACCGCTTCTATTTTACCGAAACATTTTTTCAGTGCGCTGGTCTGTATTATCGCCATATAAATAATAATTGATAAAAATTACCGTTCGGCGGCAATCGCGCCGGGCCATAAATAGTAGAATCCCGCCTTGGCGTTGAGAATCTCCGGCAACTCTAAGTTTATCAGCGAAGGATTTAAAGTGCCTGCTGCCGCGCCGGCTATATTATAATAATTATCTTCCGGGAATTCCGCGCGGCGATAGACAACAACTTTAGCATCATCGGGCAGCCCGGCCAGTTTCTTCGTTTCTTTGACCGCGTCGCTTATATAGCCGATTTTATCAATCAGGCCAATCTTCAGCGCTTCATCAGAAAGAAAAATGCGCGCCGTGGAAACTTCCGCCAGCGCCTCTTTGGAAAGCTTACGATGTTTTTTTACCAAATCGATAAAGCGGCCGCCGAAACTTTCCATCGCTTTTTGCATCAGCTTTTTTTCTTCATCACCAGTTTCACGGTAAGGCGAGCCCATATCTTTGTATTTTCCTGTTTTTTGCACATCAACGCCCACGCCAATTTTATCCATCAGTCCTTTTATTTTGGGCTGAAGAGAAATCACTCCCACAGAACCGGTTATTGTCGTCGGATGGGCCAAAATCACGTCCGCGGGCAAAGACATATAATAAGCGCCTGATGCGGCCACATCCATCATGCACACAGTAATTTTATTGCCTGTTTTCTCCCGGTAAGAAGAAATTTCATGATAGAGAATATCACTCGCGGTGATTGTTCCGCCCGGCGAATTTATTTTGAACAAAACCGCCTTGATTTTCCTGTCTTTTTGCGCTCTGTTGAGCTGCACAACCACCTGCTCAACAAGGCTCGGAGATTCGCTCAAAAAACCTTTTTTCGGCTTGTCGGAAATCATGCCGTTTACCCCGATAAGTAAAATCTTATCCGCGGCGGTTCCCTCCAGCGTATATTCTTTAAGCGGGTCCGGAGTTTCCTTAAGCAGACCTACTTTCGGCATAGAACATCCCGCAAGAAAAACTATAATAAATATCGCAAGAAAATATTCTTTTTTCATACGCCACCCTCCTTTTTGACATGTTTTTAACTTTACCTAAATGATTAGCATACTTTTAAAACCAATTCCCTGAATTTTTAAAACTTTAAATTAATTACCAAAATATTCTTTAATATCATGGAGTATTTATATCCCTTAAAGAAACCCAAGCGCTTTATCATTATTGACTTTAAAGTTTCTTTCTAGTAATAAAGTGGCGGTCTTCTGACCGCACTAACACCAGCCCGCCATAAGCAGGTTTCAAGGAGGCAAATCATCATGGCAAAAATTCAGGCATTCGAAAACAAAGCACCGGTTCTGGGCATTAACAGCCTGGGACGAATCGGCAAACTGACCCTCTGGCATCATGTCGGCAGAAAGTATTTTAAAGAAATCGTCATCAATCAGGGCCGTGACGTGGGCATGGGTATGGAGACTATCGCCCGTCTGATCGAAACGGACGCTACTTACGGTTTGCTCCACCGCTTTCTTTACGGTTACAAAGCGCAACCCTGCATACAAATCACAGATGACAAAAACGGTAAAATGCTCATTGACGGCGTGCCGGTAACTGTCCTGCGCGAGCAAAGAAATCCGATGAACATTCCCTGGCGCCAGTACGGCGCGGACATTGTCGTTGATTGCAGCGGATCATTCAAAGATCCAACCGTTTTGGCTGATGACAAGAAGGGGGCAATCAGGGGGCATTTAAATGGCGGGGCAAAGCTGGTCATTCACTCCGCGCCCTTTAAAATAAAAAATAAGGCGCTTTCAACGCCGGACGATACAACGACGCTTATCTACGGCATCAACCACACCGCCTTCAATCCCAAGAATCATCTTCTTGTTTCCGCGGCATCGTGCACCACCACGGGATTGGCGCACATGGTAAAACCGCTTTTGGATAGCGAGGAGACCAGCACAATTCTCACGGCCTCCATGTCCACAATTCATGCCGCAACGAACACTCAGAGCGTTCTGGATAAATTGCCCAAAGCGGGCGAAAAAGATATCCGCAAAACGCGGAGCATCCTGAACAATATTATTCTGACATCTACCGGCGCCGCGAAAGCTCTGGTTGAAGTCATTCCGGAAGTTAAAAATATCGGCTTCATGGGAGATTCTATCCGTGTTCCGACCAACACGCTGTCACTAATTGTGCTTAACGCGACTTTCCAGGCCAAACGAAACGGCAAAGGCGAGGCGGCAAACATTGACACAAAAACTCTTAACGATATTTACGCGAAAACCGCGCAAGTGAATCCGCTGGTGCGCTTCTCTATGCAGCAGAATGTGTCCACCGATCTGATCGGCGAGGACGCGGCGATAATTATTGAAGGGCAGTTCAACCACACCCGCACGGCGTTCATTCCGGTTGACCTGTCGCAGATTCCCAATGTCCCGGCGGACGTTCTGGCGAACATTGGTGAGAAAACACTGCAACTGCCGGTCGTCCACGCCAAGATTTTCGGCTGGTATGACAACGAATATGGCAGCTACACCAACCGGATGGGCGATTTGACCGTCTACCTCCATAAGAATCTTTTATAATCTTTCGGAGCAATCCGGAAAAAGAAAAAAGCCGTAGTGAAAAATCGCTGCGGCTTTTTTTACATTTATATTTAAATGTCAATTTATCTTGAAATTTAAGAAATTAAGAATATCAAAGTTTAATGTTGCGCGAAGGCGTTGACTCATATTCGTGTTTGCCCAGATAAACCATGCCGCTCCAGCCATCAATGCAGATAAAGTCTCCGGCTTTTATTTTAGACTCGTCTATTGTCGCGAAGCCTTGCGTTTCGTGCACTTTGAGTTTACTAAACCCGACAACACCTACCTTGTCCAATTGAGGAATCGTTACCGCCGCGTGTGAAGTTCCTCCTCCTTTCGCCGTTAAAAGCCCCTCGACCTGCAGCAGGATCCCGACATCGTCGGGAACCGTGTCGCGACGCAATAAAATAAGCGGTGTCTGTGGTTCCTTTTCGCGAAATTTATTGATATTTTCTTCCGTATAAACGGCTCGGCCGCAAAGAGCCCCGCCGCTAACTCCTATACCTGTTCCTAAAACCGCGGACTGCAAGATGCCGGTGTCTTTGAAACGTTTATACCTTTTCGCGGTTACCTGATCCATATCACGAGTCTGCAATAAAAATAGTTTATCTTTGCTGGCTCCTTCAAAAGTGAATTCAATCTCCTGATGATTAAGTCCCCTTTCGCAAATCAGCCTTTTTGCGATGTTTACCAATTCGGTATAAATTTCCGGAAACTTTGTCTCCAGCGAAATTTCTGAATCCCGCCGCTCCGATAATCTCTGTTTTTCCGAAACAGGATATGTTTCCACCAGGCCGGAAACTATATCATCGCCCTGAACGCCAAAAATAAAATCTCCATAAAGAGTCACGTCCGCAGAAGTACTTTTCGGCTCGCGTGTAAATATTACCCCGGAACCGGAACTTTCATTAAGATTGCCGAAAACCATGGCCTGAACGATAACAGCCGTGCCCCATTTATCGGATAAATGCATCTGGTGGCGATAAATTTGCGCCTGCTGGGAATACC
>JBFYYA010000092.1:0-3758 GCA_041310245.1 Syntrophaceae bacterium
GTTTCCCCCTTCATCCTAAGCGCCGTAATAAAAGCGCCAATCTGCGCGGGTGTGGCCACTCCTTCCATAATTTCTTCCATGGCCTGCATCATTTCCGCTTCGCGCAGGTCTTGTTTTTTTACCGCTTTGTCGATTGCTTCTTTAATCATGATTATTGCTCCTTTCGACCGGTATATTTTAAAAAATTCTTGATGATTCTTTTGCCCTGCGGCGTGAGCACTGATTCCGGATGAAACTGAATCCCTTCCACCGGAAATTTTTTGTGCCGCAGTCCCATAATTTCGCCTTCCTCCGTGTGCGCGCTTATTTCCAGACAATCAGGCAGTGTTTCGCGCTTGACGATAAGAGAATGATAGCGTCCCGCGGGAAAAGGATTGGGCAGTCCCGCAAAAATGGTCTTTCCATCATTGATTACCGGCGATGTTTTTCCATGCATGATCCTCCCGGCGCGCACGACATCCCCACCAAAAGCGTATCCTATCGCCTGATGCCCCAGGCAAATGCCCATGATGGGAACGGATTGATAAAAATCACGGATAATACCCACGCTAATACCCGCTTCACGCGGCGAGCCGGGACCGGGCGAAATGAAGAGCGCCTTGGGTTTTAATTTTTCAATTTCTTTGGATTTTATCTGATCGTTGCGAAAAACGCGCACGTCCTCACCCATCTGCCCCAGATACTGAACAATGTTAAAAGTGAAAGAATCGTAGTTATCAATCATCAAAATCATTTCTTATTTCTCCCCGTTGCCGTTTTCAATGACAAAACCGCGT
Organism: Syntrophaceae bacterium; assembly: GCA_041310245.1. GTDB lineage: Bacteria > Desulfobacterota > Syntrophia > Syntrophales > Smithellaceae > UBA4810. Next base: position 777 of record JBFYYA010000092.1, read on the forward strand.
GCCGCCAGGCGCACGGCCTGCAGCATGCCCTGGGCTTTATTTATGGATTCCTGGTGTTCCGACTCGGGATTGGAATCGTAAACAATACCGGCGCCCGCCTGAACGTAAATTCTGTTGTTTTTCAGAACCATTGTCCGGATGGTGATGCAAAAATCCATATTGCCGCTGAAGCTGAAATAACCAACCGCGCCGCCGTAGGGACCTCTCTTTACTTTTTCCAGTTCATCAATAATTTCCATAGCGCGGATTTTCGGCGCGCCGGTTAAAGTACCCGCCGGAAATGTCGCGGCCAAAACATCAAAAGCATCTTTGCCTTGGGACAGTTGCGCGCGGACATTGGAAACCAGGTGCATGACATGAGAATATTTTTCCACCACCATATATTGATTCACCTGCACGCTTCCGGTTTGGGCCACGCGTCCCAGATCGTTTCTGCCCAGATCCACCAGCATGACGTGTTCCGCCCTTTCCTTCTCGTCGGAAAGCAATTCATCGGATAGAGCGCGATCTTCCTGCTCCGTTTTACCCCTTCTTCTGGTGCCGGCAATCGGCCTGAGCTCCATCGTATCCCCTTCGAGCCTAACCATGACTTCCGGCGAAGACCCGATTAAAGTAAGGTCATTAAGCTTAAGATAAAATAAATAGGGAGAAGGATTGATGTAACGCAGCGCCCGGTAAAGATCGATTGGATGACAGTGGCAGTCTGTCTCGAATCTCTGGCTGAGAACAACCTGAATGATATCTCCTGCCGTAATATATTCCTTGGCTTTGCCAATAACACTTTTGTATTCCGCGGGCGTCATGTTGGAGGTAAAGGAAATTTCTTTATCTTCTGCGCCTGAGTTTATTTCGTGCGGTGAGGGCAGCGACAGAGTTTCAATCATGGCATCGATTTTCCGGCATGACTCCTTATAGATTTCTTCGAGCGAACCTATACCTTCCGTATAGGCGCAGGATACAATTTTTATGGTATGGCGGATGTTGTCAAAAATCATGATGGTATCGCTAATCACAAAAAACGCGTCATCAATCTGCAGATCATCCTGGGCGCTCTGCGGCAGTTTTTCAAAATAGCGCACCATTTCATAACCAAGGAAACCCACCGCTCCGCCGAAAAAGCGCGGCAGTCCAGGCACTGTTACCGGTTTATAGCGTTTCATTAAGCCGCGCAGAACTTTCAGCGGCTGCCCATTATGTTCACGGGAAGTAATCTTTGTGCCCTCCTCAATAATAACTTCACGGGATCTGACCCGGAAGATAATTCCGGCATCGGCACCCAAAAAAGAATACCGGCCCCATTTCTCGCCGCCTTCCACGCTTTCCAGCAGATATACGTATTTTTTATGCTGCAGTTTCATCAAAACAGAAACAGGCGTTTCCACGTCGGCCAAGATTTCCCGGCAGACAGCAATCAAGTTGCCCTTTTGGGCCAATTTTTCGAATTCGACAAACGACGGTTGGTACATTTCATTCTCCTTACATAAAAAAAGGCCGTGATTTTTTATCACGGCCTTTACTGATATTTGCACAAATAAAAAAACCGTGAAGATCCCCCCAGAGGTTCTCCACGGCTTTGATTTTAATTAATCTTAATCAGCGGCGGAAAATCCTCCCTGCGAGACTCCACCACCACCAGTTATTAAGCGATAATTTTACTTCTTTTTTATTCATAAAATTTTCCCTACGTTTATTGGGTGCTCATATAGCAACACTAAATAACCCTGTCAATACTTTTTTTACTGAATAATTTCCTGATCTGTTATCTTTTCTTCACGTCCCCAAGGCCAATAAGCGGCACGCCTCCCGTACCCACAACCTGAGGCAGAATACCATCCCATTTTTCAATGGCTTTGATATTTGCCTCAATTTTACGCAGCTCTATAAGATCAGGTGAAATATTTGCTCTTTGCAATCGCAGAGATTCCGCTTCCGCTCTGGCCGCCGTAACTTTTTGTTCCGCTTCTATTTTTACTCTTTCCAGATCTCTACGCGCTTTAAGGGCAAGCTGTTCCGCTGTTTGTTTTGCTTCAATCGCTTCCGCAAAAACCTTGGAAAAACTGAAAGCAACAATGGAAAAAGCGTCAACTGCTATATTGTACTCTTTGAGTCTTTCCATAAGAGAAATTCTCATTGCCTCGCTGACCTGAGGCCGCTTAGTGATGAGCGCTTCTGCGGTATATGTTGCGGATACGGCTTTTACCACTTCAAGGATCGCGGGGTCTATAATTCTTTCTTTATAGTAAGCGCCAATCGTTTGATAAACAATATTGGCTTTATCGGGAACCAGATGATAATTAAGGGCAATAGACGATGTCACATCCTGCAGATCCGCTGATGCCGCGACGGTATCGGTCACCACTTTCTGCACTCTCACATCCATAATAACAACTTCCTGCATAACAGGAATCCGGAAATGAAGTCCTTCTCCCAAGACATTTTCCTGCACGGCGCCAAAATAAAGGACAACTCCTCTTTGGCCGGGGCCCACCTGAACCCACGGTTTGGCAAAAAGCAGGACCAGTATCGCTATAGCCGTGATTAATATCGGTGTTGGTATCTTCTTTACCCCATCTTTCATATTTCTCATTGTTCTTTCATCCATTACTTAAACCTCTCTTTCTATTTCTATGGGTTATTATCTGCGTGTTTTGCAGTATAGGCAATAGCTGATGCTGTGTCAAATGAAAACGGAATCTAATAATCATATAATTTCATAATCTTGCTTGACAGGTTGAAAGTTTTTTCTGTATAACGTTCACAATAAAGCAAAAGGGAAATCGCATGGATCTGATTAATGCTGCGTTATCCGCCATAAAGAGCTTACGAATACAGGATGTTCTGGATATCGCGATTATTGCCATAATGCTCTTTGCTTTTTTTATCTGGTTTAAAAACAGAGCTTCGCGCTTTGTGCTCATCGGCATCATTCTTCTTGGCGGAGTTTATATAGCCGCCCGTTTCATGCAGCTTTATCTTACCACT
>JBFYYA010000093.1:0-5636 GCA_041310245.1 Syntrophaceae bacterium
TGTCCGCCGTCGAGCAGCAGTGCCTCACCAGTGACCAAAATCGCGTCTTCAATAAAATAACGAATCGTCTCCGCGATAATCTCCGGTGTGGCCGTCGCACGCAGGGGTAGCGTGCCCTCCAACCTATCTTTCAGTTTATTATATTTATCTTCTCCCATGCCAGCCTTCAGCCATTCACCCTGGATAAAACCGGGACAAATGGCGTTGACGCGAATCTCCGGTCCCAGCGCACGCGCCAGCGCCATTGTCATATTAATCAACGCCGCCTTTGAGGCGCAATAGGCAACGGAACTGCCGATCGCTTTCACGCCGGCCAGTGACGCGATATTGACCACCACGCCCCTGCCCGTTTTTTTCATGTGCGGCGCCACGGCACGGATCATCTGATAGGGACCGACAACATTAATGCTGTAAATGTTTAGAAAATCTTCCTTGGAGAGCCCTTCCAGATTGCCGTGTACGTTGAACTTTGTCGTGGCGGCGTTATTGACTAAAACATCAATGCGCCCCCATTTTTTAACGGTCTCGTCAACCAAGCGGCGGCAATCGGCATCTTCGGAAACATCGGCGCGGCAAAACAAAGTCCCTGCACATGATGCTTCACACGCTTTTTGCACTTCGCGCGCCTCGGTTTCGCTTTTGGAATAATTAATCACTACATTATATCCGCGCCCCGCCAGCATCTTGACTGTTGTGGCGCCTAAACCTCTCGACGATCCGGTAACAACGGCAATCGGCCTGGAATCATTCATGGCTATTTTCTCCCGAATAATGATCTTGCATACGACTTATCATGAAATAAAGCCCGGCATAAACAAACTTTTTCAGGTAGCTTTCATCTGTTGTTCAGATAACTTTAGCTTTACGCATCATATTTGTCACGGTCAGCTCCAGCGCCAGCTCTCTGCCCGCCGATTGGGCCGGGGCGAAGTTTCTAATGAATTCGATTTCTTCATCGGTGGGGCGGGGTGTTTCAGATAAATCATGGGCAATCTTTAAATCCCAGGGAACTTCCTTTTTGATATGCTCGATACTTACCCGAGGATGAATCTGGGAAAGGTAAATTTCCTTGGTTTCCGCATCAAAGCGAAAAACACCTTTGGTCGTCAGAAGCATGGAAGGGCCGCTGCCTTTGGGGAAAAGGCCGGATTTCTCCCGGCTGTCTCCACCTTCAAGATAACCGGGTGAGGTCATATAATCAAGCTTGCCGACAAAGTTACCTCCGAGCATCGTAAGCACCGTCCTCTTTGCGTAGGATATAAAATCCGCCGCACCGCCCGAACCTGGCAGCCTCATTGTCGGTTTGTAGTAATCCCCAATCGCCGTCGTATTCACATTACCGTATTTATCAATCTGGCCCACGCCAAGAAAACAAACGTCGACAAAACCGCGATAAGTCATCGTGAAAGCGGAAAACAAATCAGTCGCGTAAGAAAAACCTCGGCAGGAATGAGCGTCCGCGATGTGATTCAAGGGCAAAAGTGGCTTAAAATCAATAATGCCGGATTCCATCATGAGCGTGGCGTGAGGAGCGTAGAGCGCCTTGGCCAGCGCGCCGGCCGTGGTGGGCAGACCTACCCCTAGAATCACGTTTTCATAATCGTGTATTTCCTTGGCCACAGCGATCACCAAAAGCTCCTGCATCGTATAAGGTTTACTCATAGAGTTTTCCCCTTTCCTGAAAAGTTTTTTCCAGTTCTTCCATGGTCAGGCCCATAAATCTTTCCCGCCCTTCACGATCCCATCTGGTGGTAAAAGCCGAACCGTAATTAGCCGGAGCGGAATAATAAGCTTTTGCCTTAATGCCGTCGAGTATTTCACTTCCGAACCTGCCTATATAACGGTCAAGATACGCCGCGCGGTTTACGCATCCGTAAATCCATTCGTCCATCCAGGATTTCAATCCGTCAGAGGTGGCGTCAGACATCATAAACAAACCATACATAAAGGGGTCGATATTATAATACCCCAGCACTTCCGTGGGATGCGCGCCCCAGGGAATTTCCACAACCGCATCGACCCGGTAGGCGGGAATAATAGTCAAATGGGGGCTGGACTGAATGATATCATGCTCGACTATTTCCTCGCACGAAACAATAATTCTTTTGCTGGCGAGCGCCGCAGCGGCAACACTTCCCATGGCCCCCCAATACTGGGCGTTACCGTCTTTATCGGACCTCTGAACGTGCACGATACACACGTCCGGATTCGCCGCGGGAACGGTTAAAATGTTCTTTCCCGTGTAGGGACACTTTATCACGCGGAATTTATCTTCACCCATAAAACTTCTTTTACGGAAAAGATCGGTGGCCATTACGCCTTCCAGCACCTGCATAAAGCTGAAGCCATGCATGCCCGCGACCATGCGCGCGTTATAATCAAAATTTGTGTAATCCTCTATTTGCACGGTTCCCGCAATCAGGGCTCTTTCCACGGCAGAGCCACCTTTTTTGCCCCCCGCGCGCAGAACATAGGTTGTCACCAGCTTTCTCACGCAACCGGCGCCCACCAGCACTTCAACGTCAAAGATGCCGGACTGCGAATAGAGCGTAAGTCCTTTTTTGTCCTGTCGGATAACTTCATAGACAAGCTCGGCGCAGCTTCCCACCGTGTAATTGCCGATAACCAGATGATCTCCGTCACGCACAAACCTGCTGATCGCTTCTTGCGCGGTCATGATTTTACCTGCCGGCTCTTTCATACGCTCACGCTTCCTTTCTTAAAAATATGCCCCGCAAGGAGATTGCGGGGAATATCTGTTGAAATATCACGCTATCATGTGTTGCTGAAATAAAAGATTTCGCCAATCCATACGGGACGGATTTTACATTAATAAGGCGAAAATATCAATCCTCCAGATATTTTTGCCGCGCTTCATCGTTGCATTTGAGATCTTCCACCGTGCCGGCAAAACCGATGCGCGCTTTGCCCATCAGATAGACGCGACTGGCCAGGCAGAGCGTCACTTTAAGACTATGCTTCACGAACAATAATGTATAATCAGCTCAATCCTGCTACAGCAAAATCAGGCATGCTGAACGCATCCGAAAATCGTTGAGCTTTTTTATCTTCTATCAAACGGAGACAAACGGAATACGTTTCGCCCAGGGACACGCTTTTTCCAGTTGCGCGGCCAGCCTAAAAAGAGTGGCCTCATAGCCGTAGCGACCAACAAACTGAATGCCAATGGGCAGGTTCTGCTCATTCCAGTAAAGAGGAACAGACATCGCCGGTTGGCCGGTGGCGTTGCAAAGCGGTGTGAAAGGAACAAATTTTGCGGATCGCCGCCATCCCTTAAGCGGGTCATCAGGAGTCGCATCCATCTCGCCTATCATGAGCGGCGGCTCGCCCAGCGTGGGTGTCATGAAAATTTCAAAGTCCACAAAAAAGCGCGCCACATCGCGGGAAATTTTCTGTATCTTCTCCACTGCGGTAAGGTAATCACCAGAAGTAAATTTTTTACCTTGCTCATAAAGCGCCCAGGTAAGCGGCTCATAATCCTGCGGCGCGCCTTTTCGGCCGGCGATCTTCGCGATCCAATCAATCGTCGCGGCGCAGTTGGCCGCCCAGATAACATTGAAAGCACGGCCCAAAATCTTCCTTTCGACAACCGGATTTTTTTGCGTAAGTTTATGACCGAGCTTGCGGCACAGGCGCACTGCGTCATTAAGCGCCCTGATACAGTCATCATCAATGCCCTCTCCATCCAGCGTTTGTGCCGTATAAGCGATGCGCAGGCGGCCGGGTTTTTTCTTTATCTCTTCGATATATGGGCGCGCGGGTTGGGGCGCCACATAAGGATCGCCGGGAACATAGCCATGTGTCGCATCCAGAATGGCCGCGCTGTCGCGCACCGAGCGGGTCAGCACATGTTCGTTTACCAGTCCGCTCATGACATCGCCCGCGTCCGGCGCCAAAGAAATTCTGGCGCGCGTGGGCTTGAGGCCGAACAAACCGCAGCACGAAGCCGGGATGCGGATGGAGCCGCCGCCGTCGTTACCGTGCGCGGCGGGAACAATGCCCGCGGCCACCGACGCCGCCGAACCGCCGCTTGAACCTCCCGCCGTCCGGTTCAAATACCACGGATTGCGGCACGGACCCAGAAATCTGGATTCCGTCACCGGCGTCAGTCCCAACTCCGGCGTGTTTGTTTTCCCCACGATAATGAAGCCCGCTTTTTTGTAACGACTGACGAGTTCTGAGTCGTGATCAGGAAAATAGTTTTTCATGTTTTTGGTGCCGAAGGTCATGCGCACGCCCTTGCAGGAAGCAACCAGGTCCTTCACCAAAAAAGGCACGCCCGCAAAAGGGCCTGTGGGAATTTTCCCCTGCACAGCTTTCATCGCTTCGTCATACATCGGCGTGACCACGGCATTGAGCTGAGGATTGAGCTTTTCAATATGTTCGATGGTTATTTCTACAAGTTCTTTGGCTTTAACTTTTTTGTTTTTTACCAATCCGGCAAGCGCTGTGGCATCCAGAAATTTCAGCTGGTCAAATCCTCTCATCTTGGCATCTCCTTAATTTTTGTTATAATTATTCTATGCTGTAATAAATAATTTAGCAACAAAGCTGATGGCACATATATGTTATCAATTTTATTGAAATAGTTTCTAAAGATTTTTACCGATTAATAAAAAATAAGTTTTCGTTGACTAGCCAATCATTTTCGGGTTTTCTATACCCAAATATAATAACCGGGAGTCAAAAATGTATGAAAAAAAGCCATGGTTAAAGTTCTACGGACAGGTCCCGCACACGCTGGAATACCCGCGGGTTTCCATGTATGAAGCGGTCCGCCTCTCCGCCGAGGAGAAACTTGATGATCCGGCTTACGATTTCATGGGACATACCTCCACTTACCGGAGGTTTATGGAAGAAATCGACCGATGCGCTGACGCGCTGGCGGCCATCGGCGTAAAAAAAGGTGATAGCATCACTATTTCCATGCCGACATCCCCTCAGGGCATCATTTGTTTTTATGCCGCTAATAAACTGGGGGCTGTGTCGAGCATGATTCACCCTCTTTCCACCGCCAAGGAAATCGAGTTTTACTTAAATGTTGCTAAAAGCAGATTTGCCCTGACGATTGACGCTTTCTATGGCAAGTTCAAAGAAGTCAAAGACAAAACACCTTTGGAAAAATTAATTCTCGCGCGCATTCCCGATTATCTGCCACCGCTAAAAAGAATCGGGTTTAATCTGACCATGGGACGCAAAATTCCCAAGGTTCCCAAAGACCCGATGGTCATCTGGTGGCGCGATTTTATGAAAGGCGATTATCCGCCCGCGCCCAAGGTTAAGGTGGACACGGACGACCTGGCAGTCATTCTCTACAGCGGCGGCACGACCGGCGTGCCCAAAGGCATCATGCTTTCCAACATGAATTTTATTTCCGAAGGAAAGATGGTCTCCGAATGGGGCAAGATGGGCGATGCCGATTCCATCCTAGCCATTCTGCCCATTTTTCATGGTTTTGGCCTGGGCGTTTGCGTTAATGCCTGTTTTATGGGCGGCGGCAAAACAATTCTTGTGCCGACGTTTACGCCGGAAACCGTTGCCGAGCTCGTCTACAAGCACAAGCCTTCTTTTGTAGTGGGAGTTCCCACCCTTTATGACGCGCTGAGCCGCAATCC
>JBFYYA010000094.1:0-3419 GCA_041310245.1 Syntrophaceae bacterium
GTTGATGCGGCGGTTGATTTTGTGAGGATGTATGCCGACCGCACGCATCACGGAAAAGAAGAAGAAATTCTTTTTCGGGATTTGATAAAAAAAGATATGACGCCGGAACTGAAAAAAATTATGCAGGAACTGCTTGATGAACATATCTGGGGCAGAAAAACCACCGCGGCGCTGGTCGCGGCCAAAGAAAAATATCTGACGGGTGATGAAGGAAAGCTTTCCGAAATAATATCCCTGGGGCGGCAGTTGGGAGATTTTTATCCCCGGCACATTGAAAAAGAAGACAAGCATTTCTTTTATCTGGCGCAGGAATATTTCAGCAAGGATGAGCAGGAAAAAATGTTGGCGGAATTTTGGGAATTCGACCGTAAAATGATTCACGAAAAATACAATAAAGTCTTTGAGGAATATTCCCTGCTCACCCCGTGATGATTGTGTCCTTTTAATATCTCCAGCCCTGGGAGATAGCGAAAATATTCATCACCAGCGGAACAGCGTAAATAATTCCGAGCGTGATGAGTTTGGCTTTCACCGTTTTAAGGCTGATAACCAGAATCGCGAAACAGAAAAAGTGGAAATAGCCGATAAGCAAAATCAGCCAGATGCCCGTAAATGACAGATTCCAGCAGGGGTATTCCCAGACCAGATGCCCGCCGATGTTGAGCACGCATTCGATAAACACGCAGAAAATGGTGTAACCTATCGCCCAGAACCATTTTTCGCCGATGCCCAGGATTTTCTCATTCTTTTTTCCCGAAAGCGTATGATAGTAAACTATTCCCAGAAGCAGAAACATAAACATAATTTCGATATTCCAGCCGACCATTGTTCTGAGCGCCGTATCTCCGGGTGTTGTCCAGAATGCGGAGCGCTGGGTGAAGTGCAGTATCCAGCCGTTCCATGTTTCGTTGAAGAAATCAACTCCGAAAATTGTCAGACCGGCCAGAACCGCGTTCCAGTTTTTCGTCCGGCGCGCCTCCTTGATTTCGCGCGCGTAAACGTAAAAAACCAAAGCCAAAAGGGTAATAACATACCATTTAATCATGGCAAGATCCCTAAGTCCGTCAAAAGCCTGCAATGTTGCCTCTGTCATAATGAGTCCTCCTTTTTGTTTGTTGGTTAGTCAGATTATTTCTGGTGCGAAACACCTCCGGTATGCCTATGTGACTTTGAGGTGGATTCTATAATATTTTCAGGTAAAAATAAATACTTTAATGATGTGTTTTTGGACGATTAGCGAAATGTTTGGACAAAGAAATATTGTTGGGGTATAGAAAATTTAAGTCGGAATAAAACTGTAACAGATCATCAACGCTAATTGAAATGCAAAGGAGAGAAAACATGAAAATAAACCGCCTTTTTTTCAGTCTGTCGGTGTTGACCGGTTTGATAATTTTAAATTTTTCGGGATGCGCTTCGCCCAAACTATACAGTATCAATGTGAAATATGATGCCACGCAGGCACCCCCGCCCGCTTATCTGAAAGCGGAAAGTAAAGGAAGTGCTGTTATCGCGGTAGCGGAATTTTCAGATAAACGCGATATGGCCGACAAAAAAGTAATCGGACGTGTGGTGAAAAGAGATGGCACAAACATCATGGTTTTTCCCAAACATGTTGTCGCCACAAAAGCCGTGTCCGATGGCGTTAAAGATTATTTTAATAAGGCGGGATACCAGGTTGCCGATAAAAGTGTGTTGTGGGATTTAACCGAAGAAAACATACCCCAAATATCGGCAAAACTTCTTGTCGGCGGAAGCATTGACGCGATGGAAATTATCTGCCGCCGGGGATTTCCCACAAACAGCTACGCTGCCAATATTAAGTTAACCATTATCTTTGCGGATGTATCGGAAGGCCATGTGGTTTATACGCGCCGTGTGGAGGCAACATCATCGCACGAGCATGTTTCTTTTTCCGAGGAGCGCATGGGCGATTACATGAGCACCCTTTTGGTCGAAGCCATCCGCAATGTTTTTGAAGACAAGGCCGTAGCGGCAAAAATCAGAGAAGTCACCGCGCGCTAGACATAGTTTTTGAATGCGTTATTAATCTTTTATTGCGAGGCGGCAATGAGCAGCCGCGGCAATCTCTTTCGCGCCGCATGAAATCAACATTACGGATAAACCTTTTATAGTGACCACAAAGACAAGCCGGTTTCTTCATCGAGGCATCGGCTAAATTCCGGCCCTTCAAAAGCTTCCAGAATAAACTCACAGGCAAATACAATTGTGCCTTCCGCGAGATGACCGCCGCAGGATTTGCCCGCTTTATCAGCCAGCGTTATATGCGCGTGGACAAAAGGCTTGCCGTCTTTCATAGATATATTCCCGGCTAATTTGACTATTTCCTGGGGCTGGTCAAACAAATGAAACTGATATTTGCGCTTGCTTTGATTATAAAAACCAATACGCGCTTTTTGCACCGCGCCTATCGCTTCAATTCGTCCCAACAGGATGCCGTGCTCGGTGGCTATTTTGGTCAGTTCTTCCAGCAGGTCGCAACCGAAACTCAGCTTTCCCATAATGATCTTTTTGGGCGTTACTGCCTTAAATTTCGTCATTTTTATTTCCCCTGCTCATTTTTTAATTTTGCCGACATATTAATATGAATGTGTAAGAAGGTCAACTCAATGTCCTTAAGGCAAATCCACGGGCACACACGCGCTCCACCTTCAGCCTTGAGTCTTCAGCCGGCGCGAAGTCCGGCGAATGCCGGAGCCTTATTAGGGTTGACACATCAAAAACCAAGGGGTATAGTTCGTAACCGTAATTTAGAACACCAAGTATAGAGAATCATTACTGGAAACAGTTAAAATAATATTTCAAAAATTTAACACATTTCGCGATATCATGCCGCTAATGGGGTTAACGTGACTTCAGCCAAAAACAAATCCGGGATTAAAAGCTGGCCTCAGGATGATCGCCCCAGAGAAAAGCTGCTCAAAAAAGGCGCGGGGGCATTGAGCAATTATTAGTTTCTGGTAATCCTTCTGTAAGAAAACGGGGCATGTACAAGTTGATTCTATAATAATTACTTTTGGATAATGACCTGCGCCAGCAAGGCAAAAAAAGTGACGGTTCTATTTAATTTAATGTTTCTGGATACCGGCCTGCGCCGGTATGACAACTTTCATATTAGCTTGCCAACCGGCATTCGCCGGACAGGCACCACTTGAGGGTTGCCTCGCAATGAAAATGCGATGAGGATTAAATGGCACATCACGATACTATTAAGGCTGAAAGCTACAATGGTCTGGCGAAGCGTTTAAACAGGTTCCCCCAGGGAGCTCCGCCCACGGAACTGCTTTTTAAAATCCTCAAAGTTCTTTTTTCTGAAAGGGAAGCTAAGCTTGTTTCCGAGCTTCCCATCAAGCCTTTTACCGATAAAAAAGCAGCCGCAATCTGGAAGCTCAACTTGA
>JBFYYA010000095.1:0-7489 GCA_041310245.1 Syntrophaceae bacterium
ATAAAACCATCGCCTACGGAGACGCTGACGCCATGATTACCGGCGGAGTCGAAGCGGCCATTACTCCTCTTGCCGTTGCCGGATTTTGCGCGATGCGCGCTCTTTCCACGCGCAATGATGAACCTCTGAAAGCCAGCCGTCCCTTTGACCAGGGACGTGACGGTTTTGTCATCGCCGAGGGCTGCGGAATATTAATTCTGGAAGAATTATCATTTGCTCAAAAAAGGGGCGCGCGTATTTACGCGGAACTTATCGGTTACGGCACCTCTTCAGATGCTTTTCACATGGCGGCTCCGCCTCCCGGAGGAGAAGGCGCGGCGCGCAGTATGCAAGCCGCGATTAAAGACGCGGGGCTTAACGCAACAGATATCGATTATATCAACGCGCACGGCACGTCAACGCCGCTAAACGATTTATATGAGACACAGGCAATCAAAACCGTTTTTAAAGATCATGCCAAGAAGCTGATGGTCAGCTCAACAAAATCAATGACCGGCCACATGCTCGGCGGCACAGGCGGCGCGGAGGCGATCTTTACAATTAAAGCGATCGAAAATGGAATAATTCCGCCGACAGTAAATTTCGAAAATCCCGATGCCGAGTGCGACCTTGATTATGTTCCCAATACCGCGAGAAAAGCGCAAATAAACACGGGCATGTCCAATTCTTTTGGATTCGGCGGGGTTAACGCCGTTTTGATATTTAAAAAATATTCGTCCTGAGATAACCAAGATCAAGGAAGGATTTCAGATTCATGTCTTTTTTAGAAAAAATCGACCCGGAAATAAACCAGGCCATTAAATCGGAAACACGCCGTCAGGCGCAGAATATCGAGCTTATCGCTTCGGAAAATTTTGTCAGCGAAGCGGTTCTGGAAGCTCAGGGCTGCATCATGACCAATAAATACGCCGAAGGCTATCCCGGCAACCGTTATTACGGCGGCTGTGAGTTCGTCGATGTCGCGGAAAATCTGGCGATTGAGCGCTGTAAAAAACTTTTTGGCGCGGATCATGTCAACGTCCAGCCTCATTCCGGCACGCAGGCGAACATGGCGGTTTATTTCGCCGCGGTTCAGCCCGGCGACACGGTTCTGGGAATGAATCTTTCTCACGGCGGGCATCTATCGCATGGCAGTCCAGCGAATTTTTCCGGCAAGTTTTACAAAATCGTCGCTTACGGCGTTGACCGCGAAACAGAAACAATCGATTACGAAGAAGTAAAAAAATTAGCGCGCGAACACAAGCCTAAACTGATTGTCGTGGGAGCCAGCGCTTATCCGCGGATAATCGATTTTACAAAATTCCGCGAAGCTGCCGATGAAGTCGGCGCGGTAATTATGGCCGACATCGCGCATATCGCCGGGCTTGTGGCCACAGGCCTTCATCCCACGCCCATCCCTGTTTGCGAATACGTGACCACCACAACCCACAAAACATTACGCGGCCCGCGCGGCGGACTGATTATGTGCAAACAGGATTATGCCAAAACGCTCAACAGCCGTGTTTTCCCCGGTTCACAGGGCGGACCGCTGATGCATATCATCGCGGCAAAAGCAGTGGCTTTTAAAGAAGCGCTCGCGCCCGAATTCAAGGAATACCAAAAACAGATTATTAAGAATGCTCAGGCGATGGCGGATGAATTGAAAAACCAGGGTTTCCGCCTGGTATCCGGCGGAACGGACAATCATTTGATGCTGGTTGACCTGACGTCAGCGGGCGTCACCGGCAAAGAGGCGCAGGAAACACTGGATCGCGCTGGCATCACGGTAAATAAAAACGGAATTCCTTTTGACACCAAAGGCCCCCAGGTAACCAGCGGGATCCGCATCGGTACGCCCGCGGTAACAACCAGGGGAATGAAAGAAAACGAGATGCGCCTGATCGCTTCGTGCATTGCCGACGTCATAAAAAACATCAATAACGAAACAAAAATCAAGGCTGTGGCTGAAAAAATAAGAGGTATTTGCGCGAATTTTCCTCTCTATCAGCATAGAATTTAAGGCCGGCAAGCCGTGAATTTCTCAGCACACAAAAAGCGTGGCAGTGATGGCCGGAAAAAAAATTTCTAAAAACATTCCCAAAAAAACAGCCAGAACAAGACCGGATTGGGACACTTATTTTCTGGATATTGTGGATTTGGTATCCCGCAGAAGCACTTGTCTACGCCGGGCGGTCGGAGCCGCGCTCGTGCGTGATCGCCGGATTCTTGCTACCGGCTACAACGGCGCGCCGTCCAAACTGAAGCACTGCCTCGATATCGGCTGTCTGCGGGAGAAATTAAACGTTCCTTCCGGCGAGCGTCATGAACTGTGCCGGGGATTGCACGCGGAGCAAAACGCCATTATTCAGGCGGCTTTTCACGGCGTCAGCGCTGATGGCTCGACCCTCTACTGTACAAATCACCCGTGCGTTATCTGCGCGAAAATGATAATCAATGCCGGTGTAACACGAGTTGTTATCCGCGACGGCTACAGCGATAAGCTGGCGGCGCAAATGCTCAAAGAGGCGGGAATTAAAGTCAAACAGCTCTAAGCTTCAATGGAAGGTAAAAGATGAAGTGTCCTTTTTGCGGCCACGGAGAAAATAAAGTTATCGATTCGCGTATCAGCAAGGACGGCAAGGCAATCAGGCGACGGCGTGAATGCCTTGCTTGTGAAAAACGCTTCACTACATATGAATACGTGGAAGATATCCTGCCCATGGTGGTAAAAAAAGACGGGCGGCGCGAGGCGTTTGACCGGATGAAAATCCGCAACGGCGTGATGAAAGCCTGTGAAAAACGCCCGATCAGCATGGAGGCCATGGAAAAAATAGTGGATGCCGTGGAGCAGGCCTGCCAGGAATTTCAGGGCGATGAAATTCCTTCAACGGTTATCGGAGAAAGAGTCATGGATGGATTGAAAGCGCTTGACGGTGTGGCCTATGTCCGTTTCGCCTCGGTGTATCGGCAATTCCGCGACGTTGGAGAATTCATGACTGAACTGAAAGATTTGTTAAACAAAGAAAAAAAGTAGCTTATGTTTACGGGAATTATTGAAGGACTGGGCACGATAAAACGCCTGAACATGAAAGGCGCGGATGCCGTTTTGGAAATTGAGGCCGCTATCGACATGGCCGATGTGTGCTTAGGCGACAGCATCGCCGTCAACGGCACGTGTCTTACCGTAACCGCCAAAAATCAAAATGTTTTTCACTCTGATGTTTCCGCCGAAACACTGGATAAAACGAATCTAAAGCAGCTGCATCCCGGCAGTAAAGTGAATCTGGAGAAATCTCTGCGTATCGGGGGCTTCTTGGGGGGGCATTTCGTTCTGGGGCACGTGGACAGCACCGGCCGCGTTCTTTCCAAAACGCAGAAATCAGGCTCGGTTATTTTAGCTATCCAGACAGACGACGCTCTTTCGCGCTATATCGTGGAGAAAGGCTCGGTCGCCATTGACGGCATCAGCCTCACCATAAACAAAGTGGAAAAGGGCAGATTTTATGTTAATATAATTCCCCTTACTTCGGAAAAAACCACGCTTCTTAGTAAGAAAGAGGGCGACACAGTCAATATTGAAACGGATATTTTGGGTAAATACGTGGAAAAACTATTGCAATCACCGCGGGGAATAGATAATGATTTTCTGGAAAAACACGGTTTTAAATAGATAAGGATAATAAAGTAATGGCAATCAGTAAAATTACAGAGGCAATTGAAGATATCCGCAGCGGGAAAATGATTATTCTCGTGGACGACGAAGACCGGGAAAACGAGGGCGATCTGTGCATGTCCGCGCAGTTCGCGTCCGCGGAAACGATAAATTTCATGGCGCGTTACGGACGCGGATTGATCTGTTTATCCATGAGCGAAGAAATGGCGGACAAACTGAATCTCAAACCCATGGTGCAGGACAATAAAGCTCGTTTCGGCACGGCGTTTACAATTTCCATTGAAGCGCGCGAAGGCGTCACCACGGGAATTTCCGCCGCGGACCGCGCGACAACAATAAAAGCGGCGGTTAATCCTGAAGCAAAAGCCGAAGATTTAGTCAGCCCCGGCCATGTTTTCCCGATTCGCGCCCGCAAGGGCGGCGTGCTGGTGCGCACCGGCCAAACCGAAGGATCGGTTGATTTATGCCGCCTTGCCGGCTTAACGCCCGCCGGAGTCATCTGCGAGATAATGAAAGATGACGGAACGATGGCGCGCATGCCGGATCTGGAAGCTTTCGCCCGCGAGTATAAACTTAAAATAGCGACTATTGCTGATTTAATTGACTACCGCCTGCAGCATGAATCGCTGATCAGAAGAGTGGCCGAAGCCACAATTCCCACCTGCTATGGCGGAGAGTTCAGGGTTATTGTTTACGAAAACGATGTGGACAATTTCCAGCACATTGCGCTGGTCAAAGGAGAGATCACTAAGGACGATGAAGTTCTGGTGCGCGTGCATTCAGAATGCTTAACGGGCGATGTTTTCGCGTCGGCCCGCTGCGACTGCGGCGATCAGCTGCACCGCGCGATGGAAATGGTAAACAAGGAAGGAAAAGGTGTCATCGTTTATATGCGGCAGGAAGGCAGGGGCATCGGACTGGTCAACAAAATAAAAGCATACGCCCTGCAGGAATGCGGCCACGACACGGTGGAAGCCAATATAGCCCTGGGCTTCAAACCTGATTTGCGCGATTACGGAATCGGCGCGCAAATTCTTGTTGACCTGGGCGTGCATAAAATGCGATTAATGACCAACAATCCCAAGAAAATAGTGGGATTGGAAGGATATGGAATTGAAATCACCCAGAGAATCCCGCTGGAGATTCACCCGAATGAAAACAACATAAAGTATATGAAAACCAAACAGGATAAAATGGGGCATCTTCTCAAAATATAAAAGTGTAAGGATGGTAACTAATCATGCCGAAAATAATTGAAGGAAAAATCGTCGCTAAGGGAATGAAGTTTGGCATCGTGGCCAGCCGTTTCAACGATTTTATTTGCAGCAGATTGATTGACGGAGCGTTGGACGCTCTGACCAGAGCCGGCGCGGACGAAAAAGATATTGCGGTTTATAAAGTACCCGGTTCTTTCGAACTGCCGCTGGCCGCAAAAAAACTCGCCAAGTCCAAACGCTATGACGCGGTAATTTGTCTGGGCGCGATAATCCGCGGCGCGACTCCTCATTTTGAGTATATCGCCGCTGAAGTATCCAAAGGCATCGCGAGTGTCGGGCTGGAAACGGAAGTTCCGGTTGTTTATGGAGTCCTGACAACTGATACAATTGAGCAGGCAATCGAAAGAGCAGGCACAAAATCCGGCAACAAGGGCGCCGACGCGGCAATGACGGCAATCGAAATAATTGACTTGTTCAAAAATATTTAGTGCCTGATACCTTAAAAACAAAAATTTACAGCAGGGCAATCCATTTGATGTTTTCTGAAATTTGGGGCTTTTAATGCGCGGAAGAAGAAAGGCGCGTGAAATCGCCTTGCAGGTTCTTTACAGTCTTAACTTTGTCAGCATCGATGTCGAAAAAGCGCTGGATCTTTTTTGGGGCAATTTTGCCGCTCCGAAAACCGCCAAGGAGTTCGCGGCAACTTTAGTACACGGCACATGGGAACACAAAGACGAGCTGGATAAATTAATTTCCGGCTCCTCAGATAACTGGTCTTTGGGGCGCATGTCCAAAGTGGATATCAGCATTTTACGCATGGCGGCGTTTGAATTTATTTACTGCGAAGACATTCCGCCGAAAGTGACGATCAACGAGGCGATAGATTTGGGGAAAACATTCGGTTCGGAAAATTCCGGCGCTTTTATCAACGGCATTTTAGACAACCTTAATTTAAAATTAAGCAAAAAATGAAACTGCGATTATCCACAGAACCGGCCGATACGGCAAAACACAAATGCCTTGTCCTGGCGCTATTTGCCGATGAAAAACCGCCGCGCGGCATCTGCGGTTTTATCGACTGGCGGTTAAACGGCTATATTTCCCGTGAAATCAAGCGAGGCGGCATCAGTGGAAAGCTCGCGGAAAGGGTAATCATTCCAACACCGCCCCGCCTCAGCACGGAACTTTTGATGATCTGCGGCATGGGAAACGCCGCGAAATTCAGCGCGGAGCAAATGCGGCGCTTTGCCCATCTGGCCATTGAATCTGTCGATAAATTATTAATCGATGATTTCTCTCTGGAGCTTCCCGGCACAAACCGCGTGAACCTGGCGCTCGCTGATGTGGCGCAGGCAACAGCGGCAGGTTTCTTCGATTATCTTTCCCAAGACGCAAAAAAAATGAACAAAATAAAATCATGCCTGCTGACAGTGCCCGAGCAGGTCAAAGAAGCAGCCAGCGGCCTCAAAAGTTTCAAATCAAAAATCAAAGATTAGTTTTTTATACGGCCTAAAAAATATTAGCGGGTCATGGTGTACTTTTGTTCGTCTTGTGGGACATGCCATTTGATGAAGTTATGCCCCAGGCCGATGGGCGCGGGTTCGATTCCGCGGATGCGCTTGCTGATAATGATTAATTCATCCGGAACGTAAAGGAAAGTGTAGGGCTGGTCTTCCGCGAGAATTTCCTGAAAGCGGCCGTAATATTTTTTTCTTTGTTTCTGGTCAAATGTCGAGCGGGCTTTTTCCAAAAGCGCGTCCACTTCCGTATTTTTGTAGGAAATAAAGTTTAACTCCTGCGGCGCGGTTTTACTCGAATGCCAGACATCGAAAGCGTCCGGATCCAGCGGGACTGTCCAGCCGAGAATTATCGCCTCAAATCGCCTTTTGTTGATGAAATCATTGATGAACGCCGCCCATTCGAGAATGCGGATTTTAACGTCAATACCCACTTCTTTGAGCTGCCGCTGAATTATTTCCGCGCATTTCTGGCGCGTTTCATTGCCCTGATTCGTGATCAGTTCAAAGCTGAAGGGACGGCCGTCTTTTTCCAGAATTCCGTCTTTGTTTGTTTTTGTCCAGCCGGCGGCGCGCAGAAGTTCGCGCGCTTTCTCAGGATTGTAGGAATATTTTTGGACGTTTTCGTTATACGCCCAGGTACCCGGTTTGTATGGGCCGGTGGCGGGTTTGCCCAGCCCCAGCAACACACCGCTGATAATTTCTTCTTTGTTGATGGCGTAGGAAATAGCCTGGCGCACTCTTTTGTCGGCAAAAAACGGGTGCTTCAAATTGTAACCAAGATAAGTGTAGGCAAAAGCCAGGTAGCGGTACTTTTCAAAGTTTTGCCGGAACAAATTATTTTCCGTCTGACGGGTGTATTGCAACGGCGTGAGCCCCATCATGTCGATATTGCGCGCGCGCAGCTCCAGAAACATCGTCGCCGTATCGGGAATAATGCGCGTAACACGGCCGTCGATATAAGGCCGACTTTCAAAATAATCCGGATTGGAAACCAGAACAATTTTTTGCCCCGCCACCCATTCCTTGAAAATATAAGGGCCGGTGCCGATGGGCTGGCGCGAAAGCGGGCTTTTGGTGATGTTTTTTCCTTCCAGCAGATG
>JBFYYA010000096.1:0-6492 GCA_041310245.1 Syntrophaceae bacterium
CGGCGGCGCTCAGTGGTGTTATAGCCAATAGTCAACAGATGACTTCCTTTATCATAAAGGAAACTATAATCCATATCAGCAAAGTCATTTGCCTGTGCTGCCAGGCGGTCAATTGCCGCTATTCTTTCCGCGGCGCGGACAGAGCCTTCCTTGATCATCCGTCGAAAATCGGCAAACCATGCTATCTCTTCGGCAGTTGCGTTGATGCTAACCATGTTTTCGATTACATTTATTAATTTCTTTTTTGATGTTATTAATTCCCGTAGCGTGGGAATCTCCATAGTTTCAAGAAACTCGCTTAGCCTGGCTGAAGGGTGTGTAAGTGTAATCCACGGACAGAAAAAAGTAATTTCTTCCAAGGCATCGGAACATTGATGCACCAGAGTTTTTACCCACCACAAGGCATCTCTATCGTTATTTGTGTCAAAGGCGCGGGCAAGATCAATCGAGGCCTTCGCCAGCTCATCGAGGCGCCGCCGCAGCGGCTTAAGCATTTTTTTATCGGGATCCGGCAATGAGGCCAGATATTTTCTAAAATTGGCAAGTTGTTTTGGCGCTTTCGCTCCCGCAACATCCGCCAGAACAGCAATAGTGTCGCCAATGCCGCCCAGTAATTGAGATCCACAAATCTTCTGATCGGGCAGATCAATTAGTCCCCGCCGTAACGTTAATAAGTAACCGCCGAGATTTCCGCTATCCACGGTGGATATGTAATGAGGCCGTAGTGTTGTTAAACTTTGCGTGTCGTACCAATTATAAAAGTGACCACGATAGCGTTGCAATTTCCCCATTGTATGAAAGGTGTCGTCGGTGCGTTCGATTAAGTCTCCCGCTGAGATATAACCGAAATCATACGCGGATAAATTTGCCAGCAAGGCCAGTCCCATGTTTGTCGGTGATGTGCGATGCGCAATGACGGCAGCCGGATGCTCCTGATAGTTGTCCGGGGGCAGCCAATTATCATCGGGCCCGACGAATGTTTCGAAGAACGCCCATGTTTTACGGGCAATTTTTCTCAGAAAAATCATTTGTTCTTCTTTAAGTTTTATAACACTGGACGCAATCGGCCTGCTGACCCACCAGGTAATTCCGGGAGAGAGAAACCAGAGAATCAGCACGAACAAAGCCGCGCTGAGAGCGCCTGGTCTGGCCATCATCAGATAGAAAAATAACGCCGAAGAAAGTAAAGGAGCTATCCACATTGACCGGCAGGAAGCGGCAAGGGTATTTAGGTTATGGCTCGCGAGGTTTCCGGAAGGATTCCACTCCAGCAGCCGCTTGCGTGAAACGTGCATTCGCCAGAGAGTACGAGTAATCGCATCCAGGCTAAAAAATGCTTCATAGGGAAGACAAACAAGAGTGTACAAAGTCTGAAAAAAGTGCCTGCGGGCCTGACGCAGGGCGCTGATCAGATGCTGGCTCCATAACACATCTCCCGGCTTGCGGAAGATCTCCAGAAGTATTTCGCCCGCGGGAGGAATGAGAAGAATTCCAATCACCGTTATTGTCCACAGCCAAACCGGAGAAATGATGGCCCATCCCATAATTAACATTAAGGTTAAAGCCGCGGGTACCAGAGAGCGCCGGAGGTTATCGAAAATCTTCCACTGGGAAAGCCAGGATATTTTATTTTTCTGCTGTCCGCCGTCTGCGGCCGGAACCACAGACCTCAGCCAACTGGCAATTTGCCAATCACCGCGAATCCAGCGATGCCGGCGGTTCACATCCATGCGGTATTGAGAGGGGTATTCCTCGTACAGCTGAACATCGGAGAGCAACCCCGAACGCGCGAAGCAACCTTCTATCAGGTCGTGGCTGAGTATCCGGTTTTCCGGAAAGCGGCCACCCAGAGCCTGCTCAAACGCATCGACATCATAAATGCCTTTACCGATATATGAACCTTCACCGAACACATCCTGGTAGATATTGGAAACGACGCGCGTATAGGGGTCAATACCGGTTTCGCCGCCCCACAGGCGCGCGTACCAAGACTTGCCGTCACCCGATAATGTTTCGGCGATGCGCGGCTGAAGAATGCTGTAACCTTCACAAATGCGCTGCCGCTCTTCATCATAGCGTGGACGATTCAGCGGATGAGCCATCGCCCCCACAAACTGCTGCGCGGAATCGCGAGGAAGTTGAGTATCCGTATCCAGAGTAATGACGTACTTCACATTGGATAATATTTCCGGAATACCAATGACGTGAGAGAAACAATCTTTTGCGCCACCTCGCAGAAAAGCGTTCAGCTGGGCAATCTTTCCACGCTTACGCTCATAACCCATCCAGATTTTCTCCTCAGGATTCCATCTACGCGGACGATGAAAGAGAAAGAAAGTTCCTCCTTTTGTACCGCTATACTTATCATTGAGTTCTTCAATCCTCTTTTGAGCCAACCGTACAAGCGCATCGTCTGCCAAAGTCGTTTCTTCATGGGCATCGAGGAAATCGGTCAGTAAGGCAAAGTGCAGGTTGTTATCCCGATTAGCCAAAAATCTTATCTCCAGTGATTCAACCAGGGCTTCTACGTTTTGAGCAGACGAAAGCATAGTCGGGATGACCACCAGCGTGCTTGATTCCGTTGGAATTTCCCGGGAAAAATCCATGCGCGGCAGCAGATGCGGATGGGCGAAAAGCGTAGCCAGCCAGTTGGTCAGCGCTACGGACAGACTGCTTGCGCCCAGAATAAAAATAATAGCGATAGGCGCAAGTATCCAGCCGTGCAAACTATGGTTTTGAACTTTTAGAAGTAAGCCGAAGGCCGCGATGAAAGTTATAGCCATTATGGCCGAAAGATATATGAACAACGGAAATCTTAAGAAGATTCGACGGATGAACTCAGAGATTGGTTTGCGTATTTGAGCTTTTTGTTCAAGCGTGGGCAATCCTTTATCGATCAGATAAAAACCAACATGGGTCTCCCGCTCGCCATTTCTGCGCGCAGATGAGGCTTGGCGGGATAAACCAATAGCTAAACGCGCCACGTCACTTTCGGAGAGGAGGCTTTGTTTTGCTATCTTTTCCACGACGTGACGATAACGGTCTCTCGTGTCAAAATCCATTTTGATATAAACATCACAGGGGTCTTCACGCAGAGTCTGTTCGACAACGCTCATCGTCTCCACAAACTCATGCCAGTTCATGGATGTCAGAAACCTCAGGCTGCCGATGCTGTTACTTACAGATACCTGGTCGGCGGCCTGTTGCTGATTTTCGGAGCGGACCAGCTGTTCAATTGTCAAATGAGACTCGGCAAGCCGCTGCTCAAGCCAGGTGATGGGCAGAGCCAGTGCCGGACTTTGTCCTTGCAAACGGCGCGTAAATTCCGCGACAAATGAACTGGTCATCGGTTGGTCGGACCGTGCCATATCGGCGATTACCAAAACGAGGCTTTTGGGATCACTCCTCGCGATATTGGCCATCTGGTCCGCCCAATAATCGGCTCGGTCCCTGTAGGCAATGCCGGCAATAATCCGTGTTCCAATGCGCCGCAGATTTTCGATCAGCGCCAGACGCAACATAATCGGAATTGCCCACAACTCGCCCAATTTCAGAGGGGTTACTGTCTGGTAGGCCTTAACAAAACTAATAAGACTTTCCATATCCACCCGTCCGTCACCATGAGAGATTGTCTCAAGGGCAATATCATATACACGGGGGAGCCCGGCCGATGGCCCGTTTTGCAGGCGCGGCAATCCCCGGCTATAGCCTTTGGACAGGTGTCTTTTAGCCAGGCGAATATGCTCTTCAATTAAGTAAAAGTTATCTAGAAGCCATTCTTCGGCAGGAGCTATTGTGCTGTTATCTTTAACCGCATCTGTCAGCTGGTTGCATGTTTTAATCAGAACATTTTCATTCTCATGGAGCCGCGCCAGAAGCTGTTCAGAAGCCCTAACGCTGGTCAATTTATGCACATGCGCCAGCGCTTTGCCGTGTTGTTTCATCTGTTCGGAACTTAGCAATTCCGAGCGCAGCGGTAATTCATCGTAGGAGTACTTTTTTCCGAAAGCGCCGCCGATAGTTGGTTTTTTCAACTTCACCAATGGTTCTAAAACTGTCTTGTCGATTAACTTCACTCTTTCGGATCTCCTCAATGGATGGGAAACATCCTATAGCCGGTTATTGTTCATTTGCCAGATACGCTTTCTTTGCTTGGTTCGTTAATATGTCTTATAAAGACAATATAAATTTACTGCCGAACCAAAAAATATCAGCAACCATTTACCTTTTGGAAACAAAAAATTAAAACAGGGACATATTGAAAAAAGGAAAAATAAAAATATGGTGGAACGAAAAATATCGTAAGAATGTTTCGTATTTAATACATCAAATTGTTACAAAATTCAATGTTAATGTTATGCCAATTCTGAGGCAAGGCGCAATTCTGCCACCCTTCCACTGCTGAGCAACAGTAAGTGCAATCGTAATTGACCAAGCTTGCTGTCACAGAAAAACAGAATATCTTCTGGTTAGTTAGCATTAAAATATCGCTCGTTTAGGAATTATCCTGATCAAATATTTTAAGCTGCGGATTGCGAGCGCTGTGACCACGATGATCGGTTAGCCTCCCGGAAGGAACGCTGCTTCGGTTTTCTTCTGGGTTGCATATGAGGGGCAAACGATTTTCTACCCTTACTGGGTTTTATATCAAGCGTATTTTTCTTAGGTGGACTAAGCTGTATCTCAGAAGTTAATCCAGCAACGTTTTGGTATTGCAGTTTTTCTCCCAGTATTCTTTTGAGAGAATGCGCCAGACCCATGTCGTCTCCGGTTACAAATGTAAAAGCATCGCCGGTTTTCGAGGCGCGTCCCGTTCTGCCGATGCGATGAGTGTAAGCATCCGCGGTGGAAGGCATATCATAATTAATGACGTGTGATATGCGCGTCACGTCAATACCGCGGGCGGCAATATCTGTAGCAACCATGATTTCATAACGCCCGTCGCGGAAACCATCCAGCGCTTGTTTGCGCTTTTGCTGAGTGAGATTTCCATGCAGTGAAATGACTTTGTGTCCTGATCTGTCCAACTGCTGGGCCAAACTTTTTGCCCTTGATTTTGTCCGTGTAAAAACCAGAACTGATTCCATTTCGGTCTTATCCAGAATATCTTTGAGCAATGCTGTTTTAATGCCCATCTGAACCGGATAAAATCTATGCGCAACCGTCATTACCGGCGCTGTGTGGCCGATTTGAATATTGACCGGATTTTGCAGAAGATCCATCGCCAGGCTTCTGACATCGTCGGGCATCGTCGCGGAAAAAAGCAGGGTTTGGCGCTTTTTGGGAAGATGTTTTACGATTTTTCGGACATCCGGCAGAAAGCCCATATCAAACATATGATCCGCCTCATCGAGTACCAAAACTTCCACATGGGATAAATCGATGGTGCCGCGTTCGATGTGATCAAGTAAGCGGCCGGGGCAGGCGGAAATAATTTCCACATTACCGCGCAGTCTGTTGATCTGGTTATGTATGCTCACTCCGCCGTAAACAGCTGTACTGCGGAGCTTCGTTTTACGTCCCAGCTGTTTAATTGCTTCGAGGGTTTGCTCGCTTAACTCGCGCGTCGGAGCTATGATCAGGGCGCGGATATGGCCGAGCGGCTTTTCCATGAAACGGTGCAAAATCGGCAGTACAAAGGCTGCGGTTTTTCCTGTTCCGGTCTGGGCCAGTCCCATAAGATCTCGGCCTTCCATGATCGGCGGGATTGCCTGTAATTGAATCGGCGTCGGCTTTTCGTAACCAAGCATTCGCACACCGGTAATTATTTTTTCGTGTAACTCAAACTTTTGAAAACTCATTTTTTATCCTTCATTTTTTGTATTTACCAGCTATCGGTATATTTGAACCCATCTCGAACCGCTAAGGCTGGTAAAGACACAACACTTCACACGCTTGTTTGGCTTCTGAAATGCAGGCCACGAACACGGCATTAAATCTGGATTCTGTTTAGATTAGCGGAATTTTCCTGCGCAAATTTCTAAGAAGAAAGGTGGGAAGGCAAATAACTATCGCTATCAATTATGTGCACTTCTACACGCATAACCGCCTAATAGCAAGGAATATCTTTATGCTGAAGTGCGGTTTTTATGACGTTATTCAACGTGCCGTAAACACGATTCTGTTCATATTTTGCGGTTTGAATTTCCTTGACTTATAAGAGAGCTTTGCGTTAGATGCACAACATTGACAACTTAAGCTACTTAAAAATCAATATCTTTATTATTCCGGCTGATAAAAAAAAGTAACATAAAGGGGAAAAATGAGAGAGCTCAACATTGGAGGTCTGATAGCAAAAGTGCCGATTATTCAGGGCGGCATGGCCGTGGGAATTTCAAAACACAGATTGGCTTCCGCGGTGGCCAATGCCGGGGGCATCGGCGTGATCGCCACAGCCGGAATCGCGCATTTGGCGGATGATTTAAACTCTAATTTTATAGAGGCCAACAACAGAGTATTTGCCGAAGAAATCAGAAAAGCAAAATCCCTTAC
>JBFYYA010000097.1:0-8408 GCA_041310245.1 Syntrophaceae bacterium
TCAGAACTTCTTTGATCGCCCGCGGGGCAATTTCAGAAATATAAATGGCCGCCAATACTCCCAAGGGCACCGCAATCAAAGTCGCCATTATGGTGACGATGAAAGAACCGACGATAAGAGGAAAAATACCGAAATAGGGCGGGTCGAAGGTTGGATACCATTCCCTGCCAAAGAGAAAATCCTTGACGGATACCTGCCGGAATATCGGCAATCCTTCACGAAAAAGAGAAAACACTATCATCGCCAAAACAATTATGGCAACCAGCGCAAAAACAAAGAAAATGTATTTTATGAATATTTCTTTGGTTTTCCTGTTCATCTGTTCCCTTTTACCTCAATTAGAATTTATAGATTAAATAATCTTCATTCCCGCTAGTAAAAAAATGATTTTGCAGCGGTATATACATTATTTTTAGCCGCGGCAAAACCATTTTCTTACTTTTTTTTAAAAGAAGTCTTTATTAAAGACCTATTTTAAAGACATTGTGGGGACAAACCCTACTTTTGCCACAATTTCCTGGCCTGCCCGCGATTTGATAAAGTTCATGAATTTAGCAGCTTGCCCCTTCGGCTCGCCATCTGTGTACATATAAAGCTCACGCGAAAGTGGATAGCTCTTATCAAGGGCTGTGTCGATTGACCCGGTGACACCATTTACCGAAATAGGCTTGATGCTCTTATTAAGATAACCAATGCCCACATAGGCTATCGCGTAACGGTTTTTTGCTACCGCAGTGGCCACTGCTCCACTTGAGGCCAGCATCTGAGCGCGGGGTGTAACCTTCGTCTTTTTCATGATAAAATGATCCCATGATTCAAATGTTCCGGAAGACGTATCGCGCGAAATTACCACAATTTTCAAATCATCGCCGCCGACTTCCTTCCAGTTGGTAATATTGCCCTGATAAATCTGGCTCAGCTGATCAATAGACAGATTGCTCACTTTGTTTCTCGGATGCACTATCGGGATCAAAGCGTCTAAACCGACAACATGTTCCATCGGGTTGGAACCTCTTGTTTTTGCCAGCTCGACCTCTTCTTTCTTTATCGCGCGTGAGGACATGGCGATATCAGTTGTCTTGTCAATAATCGCCTTTATTCCTTCACCAGAACCGCCGCCCGAAACAGACATCTGCACGCCAGGATTGGCCTTCATGTAGGCTTCAACTGCCGCCTGGGTTATCGGCAGCACAGTTGTCGACCCTTTGATGACAATGGATTCTGACGCAAAGCTTACGGTACTCATAAGCGCAAATACTGTTGCCGTGCATACTACTCTTTTAAACATTTTTAACATAATATTCTCCTTTAAAGTTTAATTGACTGAATTATATAAATCGAATGTTACAACTTGATTACACCCGTGTAAACAAATTAGAACATCTTTTGATTGGTTAAAATTAATGAGATTTATTTGATATCCGCGAATTTGTATCCAAAGCCGCGCACAGTAAGGATATATTTAGGTTTTTCCACGTCTTTTTCAATTTGCGAGCGCAGGCGCCTAATATGAACATCGACCGCTCTTGGTGTGATAAACGTTCCATCCCCCCACACATTGTCAATAATTTGATCTCTGGTATAAACACGGCCGGGATGCTCAGAAAAAAAGAATAGTAATTTTAATTCAGTAGGGCTTAGATTTACAGGTTTCCCGTTTACTGCGACATGGCAAGAGGCATAATTTATATTCAGGCCGGAATATTGAAATCTTTCTTTCGCGGGTGATTTTTTTGCGTCCTGAGAGCGCCGTAATACAGTTCTTACCCGTGCCATTAGCTCTTTGACACTAAACGGTTTGGTCATATAATCATCAGCGCCTAATTCCAAACCGATAATTTTATCCACTTCATCCGTTTTTGCCGTTAACATAATGATCGGCAAATCGGATATTTCCGGATTCGCCCGGACAGCTTTACAAACATCTATCCCGCTCATACCCGGAAGCATTAGATCAAGGATTGCTAAATCCGGTTTTTTTGATTTTATCATTCTGAGTGCCGCTTCTCCATCGAAAGCTTTAAGAACAGAAAATCCTTCATTTTCGAGATTATAGGCAATCAGCTCGACAATGTCTTTTTCATCATCAATAATGAGAACTTTTGGCATAATTTTGAAAATATTACTTTATCTAAATATTTAAATATACAACTCTATTGAGTTCAAAGCGCAACCATATCAATTGCAAAAGGGCTCTGAATTCTTAATCAGGGATAACTTTGAACACTTCATCGCCGGGACGGACGCGATCGGATACTTTTACGCCGATAAAGTCTCCGGCAACGGCTTTTTCCACTGATTTGTTCTCGACTTCCATTGTTTTAATCACATCGATAAAATCAGTGGTGTGTCCCACATATTTTATGCTATCGCCAACGGAAATTTCACCTTCCTCTATTTTAACAGCGGCTACGGAAGGTTTTGCAAAAAATTTAACGACTTCACCAATTCTTTTTTCTGCCATATTCAAACCTCCATTTTTTTGATACGTATCATTATTTTGCAAAAAAAAACAATAATAAAAAAGGCAGGGTCATACGGCCCTGCCTTTTATAATAATTATGCGTGTAAACTCAATTCGTTAAGCTTTTTCTATTTTTTCTTCACTTTTTTCTTTGGTTTTTTTCACTTTAGCTTTTTCTTTAGAAGCGGTTTTTACTTCCGCGCTATCTTTTGTTTTTTCTTTCTTTTTAGCTTTCCCTTTTGTTTCTACTTTTTCTTTTTTCTTTTCATCGGATATCAATTCTAAAATAGAAATCGGCGCGTTATCGCCAACTCGATATCCGGCCTTTATTATCCTTGTATATCCTCCGCTGCGTTCACGGTAACGTTCAGATAATTCTCCAAATAACTTTTTAACCATCTCCTTATCCCGGACAAATGCCAATGCCTGACGGCGCGCGTGCAAATCGCCCCTTTTACCCAGGGTAATCATCTTTTCCGCGATCTTCCTGATTTCTTTTGCTTTGGTATCCGTGGTGCGGATACGTTCATGCTTAATAACGGAAGTAACCATGTTACGGAACATAGCTTCTTTATGGCTGGAGGTTCTGCCTAATTTTCTGCCAGCTTTACCATGATACATTGCCTAATTCTTCCTTTCCTTGCAAATCAATACCTAAATTATCACGCTATTGTTGTTACAGCTTATCTTTAATCGTTCTCTTCAGAAACAGAATCCTGGTCCATTCCAAAATTTAAATTATACTCGTTTAGCATATCTTTTATTTCACTCAACGATTTACGTCCGAAATTTTTTGTCTTCAGCATTTCACCCTCTGTCCTTCTTACCAGTTCGCCGATCGTGTTAATACCGGCATTTTTCAGGCAATTGGCTGATCTTACGGAAAGTTCCAGATCTTCCACAGAGCGCAATAGTATTTTATCAATATCACCTTTTTCGTCTTCTATAACCGGCTCGACTTCTTCTTCCACTTCTTCAAAGTTTATAAAAACATCCAGCTGTTTCTTCAGTATCTTCGAGGAAAAGGCGATCGCGTCTTCGGGCTTCACCGAGCCATCAGTCCAGACCTCAAGAACAAGTTTATCATAATCGGTTATTTGACCAACGCGCGCGTGAGATACTACGTAATTTACCTTCTTGATCGGTGTAAATATTGCGTCAATATTAATTGTCCCTTCAGGCTGGTCCGGATCCAATTCCTTTTTTGCCGGAATATATCCTTTACCTGTTTTAACGACCAGGGAAGCTTTAAACTTCCCTTTCCCCGATATAGTCGCTATATGATGTTCCGGATTCAAGACTTCCACGGTACTGTCGGTAACAATATCTGCCGCGGTAATCGGACCGGGACGATCCACATCAATGCGCACTTCCTTAACGTTTGCCTGCCCCAACTTAAAACGGACACCCTTCAAATTTAAAATTATATCTGTTATATCCTCTTTAATCCCGGGGAGAGTTGAAAATTCGTGCAATACTCCATCAACCTTCACGGAAACAATCGCCGCGCCCTGGATAGAAGAAAGCAACACGCGCCTCAGGGCGTTTCCCAGTGTAATACCGAAACCTCTCTCCAACGGCTGAATTGTAAATTCTCCGTAAAAATTTGTGTGCGTAACTTTATCGACATCGATACGCTTTGGACGAATTAAACTTGACCAGTTCCTCTGCATAATTAAACCCACCTTTTAGCTGGTTAATGAAAATATTTATTTTTATTTCGAACAGAGTTCTACGATTAGCTGTTCCTGTACCGGCATGGTTAAATCTTCCCTTACCGGCAACATTTTTATGGATGCCTTGAAATTATCCTTATCAAGTTCCAGCCATTGAGGCACGCCACGTCGGGCAACTGTTTCCATTGCTGACAGCATTCTCGCTATTTTACGGCTGCTTTCCTTGACGCAAATTTCATCTCCCGCTTTTAGCAAATATGACGGAATATTAACTGGCTTCCCATTAACCAGGAAATGGCCATGTGTGATTAACTGCCTTGCTTCCACTCTGGAATTGGCAAATCCCATTCGGAATATCATGTTGTCCATTCTTCTTTCGAGAAAAATCAACAAATTTGTTCCGGTAATCCCTTTTTGCCGATCCGCTTTAACGAAATATCCCCTAAACTGCTTTTCCAAAAGACCATACATTCTTTTAAGTTTTTGTTTTTCCCGCAACTGAACACCGTAATCGGAATGCTGTTTTCTGTGCGACTGGCCGTGATCTCCCGGCGCATAACCCCTTCTTTCGAAGGAACATTTTTCCGAATAACATCTGTCGCCTTTAATAAATAGTTTTAATCCTTCACGGCGACACAATCTACATGAGGAATCTAAATATCTTGCCAAAATGCCTCCCTTGTTTCCTAATTAATTCTCAATATTTCTTTTGTCGATTTTTATTATACTCTTCTACGTTTCGGCGGCCTGCATCCGTTATGGGGAACAGGTGTCACATCACGAATTACGGTAATCGTAAGACCAGCCAGCTGCAATGAACGCAGAGCTGACTCTCTTCCCGCTCCCGGGCCTTTTATATAAACCTGTACTTTGCGCATGCCCTGTTCCTTGGCTTTACGCACCGCGTCTTCGGCGGCCATCTGCGCCGCAAAGGGCGTGCTCTTGCGCGAACCTTTAAAACCCTGCATGCCTGAAGATGACCATGCAATTACGTTACCGGTTAAATCAGTTATCGTAATTATTGTATTATTAAACGTTGACTGAATATGGGCTATCCCGTCAGTTATGTTTTTCTTTTCCTTTTTTTTGCCAGTTTTTCTAGTTACCTTCGCCATTTTTCCTCCGGCTTAATTTGTGTTACTTTTTCTTTCCCGCTATTGCGCGGCGCGGACCTTTTCTTGTCCGGCTGTTCGTGTGGGTTCTTTGCCCTCTAACCGGAAGGCCCTTGCGATGCCGCAATCCCCGATATGTGCCGATATCCATCAACCTTTTAATAGACATGGACAATTCACGTCTCAAATCACCTTCAACTTTGTGATCTTTGTCTATAATATTTCTAATCGCTGATATTTCCGAATCGGCAAGCTCATCGGTTTTAGTATCCGGACTTACATTCGCATCTTTGAGAATTTGCCTCGCTTTAGTATTTCCAATGCCGTAAATATAAGTCAAAGCGACTTCCATTCTTTTATTTTTCGGTAAATCAACTCCTGAAATTCGTGCCACCTAATAACCTCCTAAATTAACCCTGGCGCTGTTTATGTTTCGGGTTTTCACAAATCACGCGCAAAACACCCTTGCGCTTGATTATCTTACATTTATCACATATTTTTTTTACAGATGATCTTACTTTCACCGCTAACTCCTAATCTAAGCCAAATATAATTTACTTTGTCCGGTAAGTGATTCTGCCTCTGGTTAAATCATAAGGCGAAAGTTCCACGGTAACCTTATCACCCGGGAGTATCTTGATAAAATGCATCCTCATCTTACCGGAAATATGGGCTAAAACTTTATGCCCGTTGTCCAGCTCTACTCTGAACATGGCGTTAGGCAATGGTTCAATAACCCTGCCCTCTACTTCTATTGCTTCTTCTTTGGCCATATAAATTATTTCTTTCTTTTCTTTAAAACCTTACGCGAATCGCCATATATAAAAATGTCAATTCAGTTTACTCAATATATCCGGACCATTTTCAGTAATGGCCACGGAATGCTCAAAATGAGCAGACAAACCTCCGTCTGCCGTAACGACCGTCCAATCATCGGACAAAACTTTTACTTTATATTCCTTCTCGTTGACCATCGGCTCAATGGCCAAAAGCATACCGCTTTTTAATTCAATCCCGCGGTCTTTCTTGCCGAAATTAGGTATCTGCGGATCTTCATGCAGATTTTTTCCTATGCCATGCCCCACATAATCTCTCACCACGGAAAAACCATTTTTTTCCACGGTGCTCTGTACGGCCGCAGATATGGCGCCCAGCCTGTTACCGATTCTCGCCTGGGCGATGCCTTTATATAAACTTTTTTCAGTGACCTCGATCAGCTTCGCCGCGCTTGGTGATATTTTACCCACAGGCAGCGTTACCGCCGCGTCACCAAAAAATCCATTATAATAAATACCAAAATCAAAACCAACAATATCGCCTTCTTCTAATGTCCGGTCGGAAGGCATACCGTGCACAACCTCTTCATTTACCGAGACGCATAGAGAGTAAGGAAAGCCTCGGTAACCTTTAAAAGCCGGTTTCGCTCCTCGTTTTTCAGCTATCTCCTCAGCTAACTTATCCAGCTCTTTCGTTTTTATTCCCGGCTTAACTTTCTCTTTAATTCTGCTTAAAACTTCCGCAACGATTTTATTGCTTGCCCGTGCCTTTTCTATTTCATCTGGAAGTTTTATAATTACCATCTTAAAAGCAAATACAACTGGAGAAATCTTCCTCTACCTTCTGCGGGCAATATGTCCTTTTTTCATAAAGCCTTCATATTGCCTGGTCAGCAAATGAGATTCAATCTGACTTGCCGTATCCAGGGCCACGCCAACAACAATCAAGAGAGCGGTGCCGCCAAAATAAAAAGGTATATTAAACTGGCCAATCAAAATACTGGGCAGCACACAGATAATCGAAACATATATGGCTCCGCTGAAAGTAAGCCTTTCCAATATTTCTTCAATATATTCCGCCGTTTTCTTTCCGGGACGGATTCCCGGAACAAAACCGCCAAACTTTTTCATATTATCTGCCATATCATCCGGCTTAATAGTTACCGCTGTGTAAAAGAAACAGAAGAAAAATATAAGCGCGACATAAAGAACCTCATAGCCAAGTTTACCGGGTATCAAATAACCGGCAATCTGTTTCATCCACCCTTCCTGGGCAAAGTTAGCAATCGTTGCCGGAAACATAATAACGGAAGAAGCAAAAATCGGCGGAATAACACCCGCGGAATTTATTTTCAAGGGCAGGTGCGTCGTCTGGCCTCCATACATCTTGCGTCCTACTATTCTCTTGGCGTACTGTACCGGTATACGGCGCTGCGCCGCTTCAACATAAACAATAGCCGCGATGACTAATACCATCATTACCGAAAGCAATAATATAATCAGCACTCCTAATTCATCGGCCGTAATAAGCTGATAAGTATTACCTATAGCCGCGGGCATACGACAAACGATGCCGGCAAATATAATCAGAGATATACCGTTACCGATTCCTTTTTCTGTAATCGTCTCTCCCAGCCACATTAAAAATGCCGTACCGGAAGTCAGGGTAATGACGGTCATAAACATAAAAGCCGGACCCGGTTGTAAAACAATAGGTGCTCCCGATGGACCAGCCATTTGTTGCAGCCCGAATGCTATTCCAAAACCCTGGATAATACTAAGGCCAATAGTTCCGTAACGCGTATACTGTGTTATTTTACGCCGCCCGGATTCGCCTTCCTTGGAAAGCCTTTCCAGATGAGGCACCGCAACGGTTAAAAGCTGTATAATAATCGAAGAACTGATATAGGGCATGATACCCAGCGCAAAGATAGAAAAATTGCTGAAAGCTCCACCCGCGAACATATCCATCATTCCAAATAATGAACCGCGAGCATGTTCAAAATACGCCATTAGGGCGACATTATCTATACCGGGCGTGGGTATGTAGACACCTATTCGGTATACGGCTAAAAGAAGAACAGTAAACAATATCCTTCTTTGTAGCTCCGGTATTTTGGAAATGCCGCCTAGTCCTTCTAACAAGTTAAATTACCTCTTCTACAGATCCGCCAGCCGCGGTTATTTTTTCTTTAGCCGCCTGACTGATTTTTGCGAGTTTTATTGTAACCGGAAAATCAATTTCGCCTTTAGCCAGAATTTTAACTTTATTACCTTTTTTTCTTAAAATTCCGTTAGCTAAAAGAGACGCCTCATCTATTACCGCTCCTTTGGAAAATTTACGGCATATGTCTGTAAGGTTTACCGCAATATATTCTTC
>JBFYYA010000098.1:2500-8369 GCA_041310245.1 Syntrophaceae bacterium
TTACGAATCAATTCCGTTCCGGCAAGCATATTGCCCCACTGGTCGTTGCCGCCCATCTGTAAAGCGCATCCGTAATTTTGAAACAGATATAAATAATCATAAGCCTGCAAAAGCATGTAATTGAATTCGATGAAATTGAGGCCTTTCTCCAGGCGCATCTTGTAACTTTCCGCCGCCAGCATTCTGTTAACACTGAAGTGGCGTCCGATATCGCGCAGAAACTCAATATAGTTTATTTTTGTAAGCCAATCGGCGTTATTAAGAAGCAACGCTTTATTTTTTCCGGAAAAATCCAGATAGCGGGACAATTGTTTTCCAATAGATGCCGCATTGTTTTTTATTTGCTCCATAGTTAAAACCTGGCGCATTTCTGTTTTGCCGCTCGGATCTCCGATAAGTCCTGTGCCGCCGCCTACCAGGGCAATCGGTTTGTGACCGTTTTTCTGCATGTGCGCCAAAGCCATAATAGGAACAAGGCTGCCAATGTGTAAGCTTGAAGCAGTAGGATCAAATCCGATATAACAATTTACCGGTTCTTTTTTAAAAAGTCCGCAAATTAAAGATTCATCAGTTATCTGCTCGATAAAACCACGTTCTTTTAAAATATCATAAGCATTTTTCATAACAGTTTCTCCGGCTTACGCGTCAAACTTAATACTGATTCTTTCTATCGAATTGGCCCTGCCGTTTTGCGCGTTAATATCCAGCAGGACTCCCTGAAGACGCACATCTCCTTTGGCTACATCAAATTTGTTCGGCACATTGGTCAGAAATCTTTCAATAATAGTTTCCTTTTTTACGCCAATCACAGAATCAAAAGGCCCCGTCATACCCGCGTCGCTGATATATGCTGTTCCTAAAGATAAAACTTCGTCATCCGCGGTCTGCACATGAGTATGCGTTCCCACTACAGCGGAAACCTCACCGTCCAGATACCAGCCCAGCGCCCTCTTCTCAGATGTCGCTTCCGCGTGAAAATCCACAATAATGATTTTTGTTTTACTTTGCAAATCGGCAATTAAATTTTTAGCTGTTTCAAACGGACAATTGCTGGGCTGCATAAATATTCTCCCCGCTAAATTCAACACTCCCACTGATTCTCCCTGTGATGTTGAAAAAACCACCGCTCCCGATCCCGGAGTTTTTGGCGAATAATTCGCGGGCCTCAACAAATTTTTATACTCACCGATAAATTCCAGCGCTTCTTTTTTATTCCAGATATGATTACCGGAGGTCAGAACATCAATCCGGCTTGCATAAAGCTCCTCGACTATTTCTCTGGTCACTCCGAATCCCGCTGCGGCATTTTCACAATTAGCTATCACAAAATCAATTTTTTTTTCAGCGATTAAAGATGGGACTAATTCCGCCACCGCTCTACGTCCCGGCTTGCCCACGATATCGCCGATAAAAAGTATTTTCATTCAAAACCCTTCTTCGTGTTTATAACGAACTATTATTTCGCGTAATCCGAAATTCTTGTTTCCCTGATTACTGTGACTTTAATTTGACCAGGATACGTCAGCTCGGATTCAATTTTTTTAATGACATCTTTACACAGCATTACCGCGTCATTATCAGAAATCTTTTCATTTTCCACAAGGATTCTAATTTCACGGCCCGCCTGAATCGCAAAACATCTATCCACTCCATTGAAAGAATGTGCGATTTTCTCCAGTTCTTCCAGGCGCTTAACATAAGTTTCCAGCATCTCTCTGCGCGCGCCCGGACGCGCCGCCGACAGAGAATCCGCCGCCTGCACTAATACACCCAGCAGTGTATTATTACGGCCATCATCATGGTGCGTCGCGATCGCCTGAACTATGCGCGCATTTTCTCCGTATCTTTTGGCGAAATCCGCGCCAATCGCCGCGTGCGTTCCTTCGATTTTGTGATCCACTGCCTTGCCGATATCATGCAGGAGCCCCGCGCGCTTTGCTTCTTTAATATTCATCTTTAATTCAGCGGCCATCATGCCTGTAAGGTATGCCACATCAATCGAATGCTGCAGAACATTCTGAGAATAACTTTTACGATACTTGAGGCTGCCAATCATTTTAATTATTTCCGGATGGACATCATGCACTCCAACATCAAAACAGGATTTTTCGCCTGTTTCCCGGATAATTTGATCGACTTCCTTTTCCACCTTCTTCACTATTTCTTCTATCCGGCCCGGATGAATTCTGCCGTCCTGAATAAGTCTTTCCAGTGAAATGCGCGCTACTTCACGGCGAATCGGATCAAAGCTGGAAAGAACCACGGCTTCTGGAGTATCGTCAACTATCAGATCAATTCCTGTAGCCGCTTCAATCGCCCGGATATTCCTACCTTCCCGGCCGATAATTCTACCTTTCATTTCCTCACTCGGCAAATTGACCGCGGATACCGTGTTTTCCGCCACAAAATCTCCCGCATACCTTTGAATCGCGTAAGCGATAATTTCTTTTGACTTCTTATCAGCAGTTAGTGTTGCCTCGTCTTCGATTTTTCTGATCATTAAAGCGGCATCGCGTTTAGCGTCCGATTCCATTGCCTGAATCAACAGATTTTTAGCCTCTTCGGACGAAATCCCCGCAATTGTTTCCAGTTTTTGCTTCTGCTCTTCAAAAACCTTATCCAGCCGGTGATGTTTTTCTTCCAGTGACGCCTCTTTTTTGATCAGCGATTTTTCCCGCTCTTCAATATTGGATTCTTTATGCGTCAATGAATCCAGTCTTTTATCCAGATTCTCTTCTTTAGAACGGATACGTTTTTCCAAAGCATCAAGATCACTTCTTCTGTCTTTTGTTTCTTTATCGAAATCAGCTTTGATTTTAAGCAGATTTTCCTTGGCCTGAAGAATTGATTCTTTCTTTATTGTCTCCGCTTCTTTTTTAGACTCTTCGACAATCCGCGCCGCCAGGCTTTCCGATGATTTGATTTTTTTCGCTGATACTATGTTTTTAAAAATATAACCGATGACAATACCGGCCACCAGCGACGCCAATATAACAAACACATATAAACTGCCGTTTAACATTTTTTCCTCCTTTTTTTCCGCCGAAGATCAAAACTTGCCACCTATTCACAAATGAGCAAAAATCAGATTTCCTTAATTAACTTTTTTCGGCAGACATATTTTAACCTTCAGGCAAGACATTCTTTTTTGCGTGTCTTTTCGCTGAAGGATTAGTTTTTCAGGGTTATTTTAAAGACTAAAGAAAGGATTTTTTAATAAGCGGGCGGCATAAAAAACCCCCGCATATGCCGTGTTAATCACCTTTTTGAACCTTTGTTCAAGGTGGGTACCCGGTATTGTTTGCTTTAGGCTTTCTACCTTCCGACCAGCGGATAAAAGGTTGACCTGCTCACCGCAAACAAGAAATAGGCCCCAGGTTCAAAATGTTGGCTCAAAACAAATGTTAATCACGCGCACCGCAGGGGCGACAAAATCGACTAATTTGTATCTTCAATCAGTTGAATTAATTTTTCGGCTCTGGTTTCCATGTTTTCACAGAGCTCTTTGTTCATTCCCTTTAACTTTAATAATTCCTCTGAAATGTTTAAAGCTGCCAGGATGGCAACGTTTAAGGTTTTGAGTCCGTCTTTAGACTGCATAACCTCTTCAATTTTATTATTAACAAATTGGACAACGTTAGCCACTTGTTCATCTTCTGCATCGCTTAAAACCGAAAGATCCTGTCCTAATATGCTTATTTTATAACTTTTTTTCAAAACACATGCCCTGGAAGCTTATTTTGCTAACTCTATATCTGCAAGTAACTCGAGCAGTGAATCTACCCTAGCGCGTACGCTGTTCCTTTCTTCATCTAACGTCTTTAGTTTGTTATCTAACCCTACTAACTCCGTCTCTTTATTCTTTAGTGCTTCCTCCAATTTTTGTATTTGCTTTTTTAATTGAACTTTTTCGTTAACAATTACCTTAATTTTTTCTTCTAATTCTTTAAATTTTCCCAGTTCCACTATGAATTTTTATCCTTCCTTAAGGACACAAAATTAAAAAACAATAACGCTTATTTGTATTTATTTTATGCCAACTTATCAGATTAAGTCAAGGTCTTATTTTATATTCTGCTTTCTGAATGACCGGACTGGCGCAAAAAGTTGAAATATTTATTTAATTCATTCATCAGGCTTTCTTTATCCTTACAATCCCCCGCCTTTTTCCTAAATTGAGCGGAATTTTCCAGCCCTCTTGTGTACCAAAGAAGGTGTTTTCTGAAGGTTTTATTGGCGATTTTTTCCCCCAAAAAATTAATTTCTTTTTCCCAGTGACTCATAACTACTTCCAATCTTTCATCCAAATCAGGCAAGTAATCATTGGCGTTATCTGTCAGCAAGCGATTTATCCCTCTGAATAACCAGGGATTGCCCAACGCTCCTCTGCCTACCATTACCGCGTCACATGCTGTTTCCCGCATCATCCTTAAAGCATCAATCGGCTTCCAGATATCACCGTTTCCGATAACCGGAATCTTCATTGCATTCTTAACTTTCCCGATAACGCTCCAATCAGCCACTCCGGAATAACCCTGATCAGCCGTGCGTGCGTGGATAATTATTGCCCGCGCTCCTTCACCTTCCGCTATCCGGGAAAGCTCTACGGCGTTTATAGAACTGCGGCTCCACCCGGAACGAATCTTTACTGTCACAGGAATATTTACTTTTTCGACCACCGCTTTAATGATACGTCCCGTCTGGACGGGATTTTTCATCAACATTGCTCCGGATCCTGTTTTAACAACTTTTTTCACCGGACAACCCATGTTTATGTCGATGGAATCAGCGCCGTTACCTGCCACAATTTCAGCCGCCCTGGCCATCACATCCGGGTCCGCGCCGAATATCTGCACGGCCAATGGCTTGTCTTCCGGGGAGCTTTTTAAATACTCAAATGTTCTTTTTGAATCCCTGATAAGGCCATTGGCGCTGATCATTTCCGTAAAAGCCATCGAACAACCGAAAGAACGGGTGACAAGACGAAAAGGTAAATTAGAAATTCCCGCCAGCGGCGCCAGCAATGCTTTGCCTTTTATCGAATCAATTAATGAAGACACAATTTTAACCAGGTTTTATTTATTTAAGATATTTACCGGCGCGGATTAATTCGTCGGGAGTGTTGATTCCCATAACTTCGATATAATCGTTGGTCACACAAGCATGCGCCTTACGACACTCACGGCGTGCGATTTCCACAATATCGGTTAAATAATATTCTTGCTTATTATTTTTGTTTTCAATTTTTTCCAGAGCCGATAATAAAAAAGGCGTGTTCACACAATAAATACCGGTATTGATTTCGCTGATTTTTTTTTCATCCTCCGTCGCGTCAAGCTGCTCCACGATTTTTTCAATATCGCCTTTTTTGTCTTTGACAATACGCCCATAACCATGAGCGTCCGGTACCAGCGTAGTCAAAACAGTAAGGCACGAATCGGTTTGAACATGTTCTTTGATCAAATTTTTAATCGTTTCCGGTTTTAAAAGCGGCACATCCCCGCAAAGAATCAGCGTTAAACCATTATAATTATTAAGTTCTTTTTTCGCCTGTAAAACGGCATGCCCCGTGCCCAATTGTGGTTCCTGTTTTACAAATACACATCCACAATCGGCAAAACGCTCGCGAACCATTTGCGCCTGATGTCCGATAATTACAATTATTTTTTCTGCACCAGCGCCTTTGGCCGCATCCAAAACATAACTTAGCAGAGGCTTGCCTTCTATGTCATGAAGCACTGTGGGTAAATCCGATTTCATGCGGGTGCCCTTGCCCGCCGCTAAAATAACCGCGCAAAATTCCGCATTCATCATTTTATTTCGCCATAATCTATATTGCTGTTTTCTTATTCATCCGCAGGTTTTCTAT
>JBFYYA010000099.1:0-2786 GCA_041310245.1 Syntrophaceae bacterium
TTTGATTGAAGCAGGTCAATGGCCGGATATAATCCTTCGCTGGCTCTCTTGCGCGAAAGGGCGATAGTCGCGGAAAGATGGCCGAAAGTATGAACCGCCGAGGGATCGGTAAAATCATCCGCGGGAACGTAAACTGCCTGGATGGAGGTGATCGCTCCCGTTTTGGTGTTGCAGATACGTTCTTCAAGCTCGGCCAGTTCTGTGGCCAGGGTAGGCTGATAACCAAGGCGCGAAGGCAGTTGCCCTAGAAGGCCGGAAACTTCCATCCCCGCCTGAATAAAGCGGAAGATGTTATCAATCATTAAAAGAACGTCTTGTTTGGCGTCATCGCGAAAATATTCCGCCATCGTCAGTGCCGAATGGCCGACACGGAATCTGGCGCCCGGCGGTTCGTTCATCTGGCCGAAAACCATCACAGTGTTGCCCAAAACACCGCTTTCTTCCATTTCCCGATAAAGTTCCTCGC
Organism: Syntrophaceae bacterium; assembly: GCA_041310245.1. Lineage (GTDB taxonomy): Bacteria > Desulfobacterota > Syntrophia > Syntrophales > Smithellaceae > UBA4810. The sequence continues at coordinate 467 of JBFYYA010000099.1, forward strand.
CCTCACGGCAGCGCTCACCAATGCCGCAAAAAATACTCATGCCTTCATAGCCGCTGACGGTATTGTGGATCATTTCCGTAATCAGAACTGTTTTTCCGACGCCCGCGCCGCCGAAGAGTCCCGCTTTGCCGCCGCGCTCCAGTGGCGCCAAAACATCGATCGCTTTGATTCCCGTTTCAAAAATTTCCGATACGGTGGATTGATCCTGCAGAGGAATAGGTTCGCGGTGGATGGAACGCAATTCGCATCCCTCAACCGGCCCTTTTTTATCGATGGTTTGGCCGAAGACATTAAACACTCTTCCCATGAGCTCCTTGCCCACGGGAACATCAAATGGTTTGCCGGTATCCGTAACCGCGGAACCTCGCGCCAAACCCTGCGTGGGCGTCAGCGAAACGCCACGGACGGTGTTGCTGTCCAGCTGGGTGAATACTTCAATGATTACCTCTCCTTTTTCGCCGGCCGTTAAAACATTGCGGATCGACGGCGCTTTTTTAGGAAAACGGACATCAACAACGCTGCTGCGCACAGATAAAACTTTTCCTTGATTGAGTTGTTCGCGTTCCACTTTTATCTCCTCTTTATAATTTTTTATGCCAATGATTCATATAGCTCTTTCAATTTTTTTACGCTGTCCATCAGCCATCCAACCACACCGCCGATGATTATAAACATTGCCGCTCGAACAGCATCATCCGTAAAAGGAACATCTTCCAGGTAAAAGGCGTGACTCAGCAGGATCAAGGCCGCGAGAAACAGGGAAACCAGAATGCCTTTCTTGCCCCACCAAATGGCGGCAAGGATTATGGGTATGTAAAACAGATGAGTGAAAACTATGGCTGTTCCGGCGGTATGGTTATAATATGTTATAAAACAGGCGGCAATGAGGAGTATCGCCGTTACCATTGTTTTATAGATATTTTTTGTGCCGCCGATTAGTTTCCCCATTAAAAAAGATTTTACGCCGCCAAGTTTTTTATTCACGTTTTCAATTGCAAGTTCCTGATATTTCTCGGTGACCTGATAGGACACGTAGTCGAACATAAGAATTGTCCGGTTCAGGCTTTCCACCGCCTGCTGCTTTTCCAAAGCCGTCACAAATGTTCCCTGAAATTCGGCGTAAAGCCAGAGATGCCGCCTCAGAAGAATCAGCGCGTACAGAGCCTCATGAAGAGGTATCTTCTGTTCGTAAAATTCTTCTGCATATTTCCAGGAAAAAGATTTGGCCTCTTCATAGGGAACGTCCGCCAAAGACATCTGCCGGAAAAGCCGGTAAAAATTTATGCCCTGCTCCAGCACCATATCTTTGCGCAAAGAATGATACGAAGGCGTCCTGCTATGCTTCATCACGTCCGCCGTCCATTGCTTGGCAATATTTTCAGCCTTGCTTTCTATAAGGTCTATAAGTTTTGTTGCGTAAGAAGACTGCATTTTTTATTCCTCCTTTCCCAAGGACAAACCGAGAATTCTCTTCTCGGTAAAATTAAATAAATTTCTTCGATTATTAATTATATTAATTTTTTGTCACCTCCGATTTCATTAACTTCCAATATTCTCTGGTGACGACATAAATAATGTAATCAAACATCAGGATTGTCCGGCTGAGGCTTTCTACGGCTTTACGATGTTCCGCTTCGACGATGAAGATAGTTTGGAATTCCGCGTAGAGCCAGATATGCCGGCGCATTAAAATCAGCGCGTACACTGCTTCATGCAGAGGAACACCTTCCGCGTGCCGTTCACGGGCATATTTCTGGAAAACTTCTTCCGCTCGTTCGAAAGGCGTTTCATGAGAAAACATTTCTTGAAAGTACTGGTAAAATTCGGCCGCCTGGCCAATTATTTTTTCTTCAGGCGCGTTGTGATAGGAGTTAGTCTTAAGGTTGGACTTTACGTCTTTTGCCCACTGCCACGCGATTTTTTCCGCGTTCTTTTGAGTTAAATCTACCAACTTTGAGGCCAAAGCTTTCATCGCGGGAAGACTCCTTTGATTTACTGTATAAAGCAACGGGTATGCCAAAAAGTTTAATGGCCGTTGTTCATAAGGTTTTAAGCTTATGCAGAGTCTGAAAATGTTGTTAATCTGAGGGAGGTTGGCTTAATCAGCAGTGTCAAAAATCATAACAAAAAGTATGACTGGCATAGCAATTAAAAGAATAATTTTAAAGAAAATTAAAGTAGGGACCGGTCGCGGTCCTGCAAATAGCCGCATCCGGATTATAAATTAAATAACAGGGATTGAATATAAATTGATATGATGAGAGAACGCAAACCCAACAGATTGAAGGGATACGATTATTCGTCTGATAATTTATATTTC
>JBFYYA010000100.1:0-2872 GCA_041310245.1 Syntrophaceae bacterium
CAGTTCGATACCTTTGCCGACTATTATGTGGAAAATAAAATGGCCCGCTTTATCAGCACCGATGAAGCCCTGGCCATTCTTAAGCAAAGCGAGGCGGAAGGCCTCGTTATCCATATTCTGAATTCGCAGAAAGTTGAAGCCATGTGCTGCTGCTGCTCGTGCTGTTGCGGCATGCTCATATCGCTTAAGCTTTTTCCCGCTCCGGCTCTGGCCGTGAAAAGTAATTATGTATGCATTTTTGATGAAAGCCTCTGCAATCTTTGCGGCGCTTGCGTGGATCGATGCACAGTGGGAGCGTTTCAAATGAAGGATGAAAAAATTGAGTTTCTCGCTGAACGTTGCATCGGCTGCGGTCTTTGTGTAACCACATGTACCGGCGAGGCATTAAAGCTTGAGAAAAAAGTCCCGGATAAACTATACACGCCGCCGTCAACCGTTTTTGATACTTTTGATGTGATGAGCAGGGAAAAAGCCGAATAAATCGTCAGGCTGCAAGAAAAAAAATGGGATATTCTTTAATGAGTTGGGTGACGCGTTTTTCAAAAAACAGTTTTTAACGTAATCAAGGCGCTTTATAAACCTGTTGAAACAAAATACGTTATTGCGGTAATGTATTTCAGTCCCACAGCATGGTTCAGGAGGTAAAAGATGAGCAAGCCTGAAGAAATCAAGCAGCAGGCCTTGAAGGATTTTGCCGAATTTATCAACCCCATGAAAGTCAGAACGCTCAAAAGCGCGGGTATTGACATCATCGAGGAGAAGCGCGGTGGAGCATCTTCGTGGGATATCACCGGAAAGCGCTATATCGACTGCCAGACAGGTTCGGGCATCATGAATGCCGGACGCCGCAATCCCGAAATTGTGGCGGCGCTGAAAAAGGCGCTTGATAGTTACGATATCGGCGTATTTTTGCTTTGCTCAAAGCAGAAGGCCGACTTGGCGAAAAAGCTTGCCGAGATTACACCCGGCGATCTGCGCTGTTCGGTTTTCGGTGTCGGCGGAGGCGAGGCGGTTGACGCGGCAATGAAGATCGCCCGCGGCTACACCATGAAAAAACAGATTATCTATGCCCAAAAGGCTTATCACGGGCATACGGGATTTGCCCTTTCCGCAAGCGGCCGCGAGGCGTACAAGGAATCATTTCACCCGCTGATGCCGGGTTTTACCATGGTTGATTTCGGCGACGCGGAAGCCGTAAAAAAATCGATAGATAATGACACGGCCGCTGTCATTCTGGAAACCATTCAGGGCGAAGGCGGCATCAACATCCCACCGGAAGGTTATCTGGAACAGGTAAGAAAAATATGCGACGAAAACGAGGTTCTTTTAATCCTCGATGAAATACAGACCGGCTTTGGACGCACAGGGAAGATGTTCGCCTGTGAGCATTTCGGCGTCGTTCCCGATATCATGACTGTAGCCAAGTCGCTGGGCGGCGGCATTTATCCGATATCGGCCACAATTTTCAAAGAAGAGATAAACGATTTTTTCATTCCGCATCCTTTTGTGCATCTTTCGACATTCGGCGGCTCGGACCTCGGCTGTATTGTGGCTCTGGCGACAATCGATTACATAATCAAACATGACCTGCCCGGCAACGCCGAAAAAATGGGGCAGAGATTTAGGACGGGATTCGACACGCTTCTGGCGCAATATCCCGAGCTGCTGCTTGAAGTACGGCAAAAAGGGCTGATGATGGGTCTGCAGTACACGAACGATTCCATCGGCCCGAGAATGACCAGAAAACTCTCCGACAGGGGCGTACTTGCCGTCTATACCGGAAACGATCCGAGCATCTGCCGCTTCATGCCGCCGCTGGTCATTACCGCGCCAGAAGTTGACGAGGTGCTAAACGCCCTTGAAGATTCCATGAAAGAAATCTCCAAAGAAAAAGGAATAGGCAAAAACGACTAATCATACAGGGCATGATAATCTTGCATAAATTTATTTATGTTTTTATTGTTCTTCGCGGGCTCATTGGCTTACGCGCTTGGTATGTTCAACATAGTTAAACGGGAGGTAAAAAAGTGGCTACAAGTCAGGAAATTCTTGATGCTCTTGTCGATTATCAGGTTAACTGCAATGAAAACAAGAGGCTGCGCAGAATGCAGCGCGATTGGACAAAGCTGCTGCACTTTCATGCCGACGACACGGGCGACTGGTTCACCATGAATGTAATCAGCGGGGAGATTGTTTCTTTCGGCGCCGGAGCGGAAGGAACGCCGGATATTATCGTGACGACGGTCAGCGAAAATCTCTGCGATATGTTCTGGGGAGATTTGAACCCTTCGCAGAAATATCTGCAGGGCGAGATACGGGTTAAGGCATCGCAGGAGGATGTCGTCAGGCTCGATGCCATTACCATGATAATCTGGCCCGACGCCTGAATTTTGACGCGGCATGATTTTATAAATACTTTTTCTTATATTTATCAGAGGCAGAAATTCAAATGACCACACTTAAAAAAGTACTCAAACTGCGGACGGTTATTTCGGCATCCGCGGGAATGGCGCTGGCCACATCCTGCTACCTTGCCGGTTTTCAGGTGGCGACGATTGTTGTCGGCGAACTGGCATGGATATCAATACTGATTGCCGGGCTTTTGTGCCTGCTTTCGGCCATGTGCTTTTCCGAGCTTACCTCCCAGTATCCGACAGCCGCCGGCATAAAGCTGTTCATCCAGAAAGCGTTCAATGAAAAGGCGGCGATTATAATCGGAAGTTTTTATGTTCTGCTCGGCATTTCCATGGTCGGCGCTGAAAGTTACCTTTTGGCCAGCGTGCTTGTCCACGCCTTCGATATTGTCAGCCCGACTTTTGACCGCGCTTTCTGGCTGGTATTTTTTATTCTGGCGGTTGCGGCAATAAATTAC
>JBFYYA010000101.1:0-7358 GCA_041310245.1 Syntrophaceae bacterium
CAAAAATGTCCGATGAAACAATTGACGAAATTCTCAACGGCAGTTTCCGGTTTTATCAAAAGAGAAAAGGATATAGGTTTTCGCTGGATTCTCTTTTGCTTGCCCATTTTATTTCCCTGAAAAATATTAAGAATGCCGTTGAACTTGGATGCGGAAACGGCGTTGTTACGCTGATTTCAGCCGCCCGTTTTCCCAATGTGAATTTTACCGGAGTGGAAATTCAGAAAGACCTCGCGGATCTGGCGAAAAAAAATGTCCATTTGAATTCAGTGGAAGATAATGTGACAATATTAATGGCCGACGGGGCAAAGATAAGTAATTATTTTTCCGCGCAATCCATGGACGCGGTTTATTTCAATCCACCATACAGGAAATTAAATTCCGGAAGAATCAATCCTGATGCGGAAAAAGCTATCGCCCGCCATGAAATTAAAGGTTCTTTGACTATATTTTTAAAAGCTGCTCAATATTTGTTAAAGCCTTCCGGTAAGTTGTTTGCCATATATCCGGCAAAAAGAATGATAGAGCTGATATCTAAGCTCAGGGGAATAAATATTGAGCCCAAAAGACTGAAGCTGGTATTTTCCGATTATACATCAAGCGCAGAATTTGTTTTAATGGAGGCCAGAAAAGAAGCACGCGAAGAATTGCTAATAGAGCAATCTCTTCATATTTATCAGGACAAAAATATTTATACACCGGAAATGAAAGCTATCTTCCGCGAGCTTTCTGGGCTTCAAGGCGACGTCGGCGGTTAATTTCTCCTTGCATAACTTTTTGGAATATATTTGCCAGCTCTTTGTCGGCCAGAGAATTGGCGCAATTATCGATCATTCTTTTATCTCTTTCTTTCAGAAAGGATTTTTCTTCAAAATATTCTTCTTTGTTTTCAGCAAGAAGGGTGTGACCAACGGAAAAGCGTATGTCTTTCAGGATCTTTTTACCGGCAATTTCATTTACCTTATCAATTATTTCTTCCTTGATAAAATGCAGCTGCTGCACCCAGATTGAAGATGTGGTTTTAACGAATAGTGTCCCATTTCTGAAAGCATCCGCTTTTGTCTGAAGATTAAGTTTATCACCGATAGCTTTTGGCCAAAGCTTTAAAATATGATTTTCTTCAATTTTAGAAGCTAATCCCCGTTTCTTTAAAATGGGCAGGAGTATGTCCCCGAGATGACGCGGTATGCTTTTAAAATTTTTTCTACGCATATTATTTTACTGACACAAGGGGGAAAATAAATCAATAATAATAAATAATTGTTTCTAAATAAGATTTTTTAGTTGTGAAGAAAATATATCATAAAGCTCTTTACGGAAAAGCACGTGACGAATAAGCTTGATTTCAATATTGTATTGGGCAAAATCGACGCAAGTTTTTATAGCGATATTCGCCGCCTCATCGACCGGATATCCGTAAACGCCGGTGCTTATAGCCGGAAAAGAAATACTGCGCAAACTATTTTTACGGGCCAGCTCAAGGCTATTGAGGTAAGCGCTCTCGAGAAGCCTTGCTTCTCCCCTGATACCATCGCGGTAAATCGGCCCCACGGTATGAATAACATATTTTGCTTTAAGATTTCCGCCGGTGGTAATAACCGCCTGTCCAGTGGGGCAGCCGCCGATTTTACGGCACTCATCAATTATTGTCCGGCCACCGGCACGGTGAATTGCGCCGTCCACACCGGCACCGCCGGCTAAAAGTTCATTGGCGGCGTTGACAATGGCGTCCGTTGTTTCTTCGGTTATATCGCCGCAAAAAAGTTCAATTATTGTTTCGTTAATTTTCACCCGCATAAGTTATACATCCGGTATTTTTTTCCCCTCGCCGTAAACGAGCATGCTGTAGGTTTTTTCAATTCTATCCCAATTATCCTCGCGGTCCATTGACCAGTATCGGCCGATCACGGACACAACTTTACCTAAATTTATATTAAGCGCTTTTTCCTCAATTTTTTTTATGTACTGGGCTCCGCTTTCAGGCATTTCCCCGCGCCGGCCAAGCATGGCATGAATAAAAAGTTCAGAGATTCCCACCTGCTTAGCCATATCCATCAGCGCGAAAAGATGATTGATGGAACCGTGAGAACTGAAAAAGGAAACGATACCCATCAGATGCAGAGCTTTGCCTGTTTTTTTTGCTTCCCGCATAACTTTGAGAAAAGCCGGATTATCATAAAAAGATTTGTCATTAATCGCACGGTCGATTTGGAGACGATCGGAATAAATCACGCGTCCCGCGCCAATGTGCAGATGCCCCGCCTCCGAGTTTCCAACAGTACCGACCGGAAGTCCGACAGCTTCCCCCGATGCTTCAAGTATGCTCACAGGATATGTTTTCATCAAGCTGTCCATAACCGGAGTGTGTGAGCGCGCGATCAGGTTATTATCGGTATTTTCACCGTATCCCCACCCATCAGCGATAATCAATAAAAGTCTTTTTTGACTATTAACGGAGATTTGCATTTTTTCAACAAGAGAAGAGCCGGTCATCAGCTTTGATGGCGGTAACCCCAAAATGTCCAAAACAGTCTGCGCTATATCTATAAGAGAGCCTTTTTTCTTTAACCTGATATTCTTATCAGGATGAATTAAAATGAAGGGAACAGGGCTGTCAGTGTGCCCTGTATCCACGGCGCCGTCCGGATAACGCCATTTTTCCACTGTGCCGTGATCGGCGGTGACAATGACCGGAATTGCCATTTTAAGCGCTTCTTCAATAACAATACCGATATTTTTATCCACGGTTTCTACCGCCTTTATAACAGCTGTTTCATTTTCAATATGACCGACAACGTCAACATTGGGAAAATTAACCGCGATAAAACCGTATTTTTTGTTATTGATTATTTCCACGGCAGCGCGTGTTATTTCATCAATAGACATTTCCGGTGCTTGATCAAAAAGGGCGATGTCTTTGCGCGTGGGTATTGTAATCCGTTCTTCTTGCTCAAAAGGCTTACTGTTTTTCCCGTTAAAGAAAAAACCGATATGTGTGGCTTTCTCGGCCTCGGTAAGCTTAACCTGACTAATTTTATTATTCGCGATTATTTCACTGAGCGTGTCTTTAATAATTTCATCAGGAGGGAAGGCTATATTAACATTTAAATTTTTCTGATATTCAATCATGGTGGCAAAATTAAGGCGCATTGATTTTTTCACCGGAAATTCCTTAAAGTCATCTTCGGTTAAACTACGGGTCAACTCAATTTCCCGTTCACCCCGGATGTTATAAAAAATGACTGAATCACCGGCACGGATGCGACCCAAGGCGTTTCCGTGATCATTCGTCAAGACCAGTGGCAATAGAGTTTCGTCTTCTTGTCCCTGAGCGTAGGCTTTACGCATCGCTTCAAACAGGGGATATTTATTTTCCATACTCATAATACGTCCGAATATTTTATTTAGGCAGAATTCATTGCTGATATTAAACGAAAGAATAAGATTCTGTAAAGTAAAACTTTTTGTTTGTTGATAAATAAGAGTTTAAATGATAAAAAAACGGAACTATCAGGTTATGAGATTAAAAAATGCCGGCTATTCTCAATAAAAAAGACTCGCATCATGATAATTTATGCGATGAAATATTTCGCGAAAGAGCCGCAGTCTTAAGCCGAGCAGGTAACGCGGTAAGTGAAGTTCTTGATTTTTTGAATCGGCGGGAAAATGAGATTGAATCAAAAACGAATTTACTGGATATAGTAGTTTGTGGTTATGACATAATAGGAATATCTTGCGATAAAAAAGTTTTGTGCGCGGAAATTAATGAGAATATTAAAAAATTCAATGCCACCTGTAAAATGGCGCAGCTAAAATATTATTATTTTATAGTCACACGTGAGGCTATGGGGCTGCGCAGACATGACCGTGTTCGCGAAATTTACAAAATTCCAGATAAAAAGAAAATGATACAGATATTTTAATGGATAAATTTAAAAAACAACGTAAAAGAATGGTTGAGACACAGCTAAAAACACGCGATATCCATGATGCGCGCGTTTTAAAAGCTATGGAAACTGTTCCCCGCCAGCTTTTTGTTGATGAAGGGTTGGCCGATCAGGCTTACAACGACAACCCTTTGCCGATCGACGCTCATCAGACAATCTCCCAGCCCTATATTGTCGCCCTGATGACGCAGGCGCTGGAATTAAAATCCACCGATCGGGTTTTAGAAATCGGAACCGGGTCCGGTTACCAGACGGCAATTCTCGCTTCTCTTGCTTTTCGTGTTTTTTCAGTGGAAAGGGTAGCAAAATTGGCGACAAAGGCCAGAAACATCCTTGACGAGCTTAATTTTTATAATGTGGCAATAAGGGTAGGAGACGGTTCCTACGGATGGAGGGAGGAAGCCCCGTTTGACGCGATTATCATCACCGCCGCCGTGCCAAATATTCCTAATAATCTGGAAGCGCAATTAGCACCGGGAGGCAGACTCGTCGCGCCTGTAGGTTATCGCGAGATACAGACTTTGTATAAAATTACCAGATCGCTTGAAGACCCGAAAATAATAACGAAAGAAGATTTAGGCGGCTGCCGTTTTGTCAGCCTCATTGGAGAGAGCGGATGGAAAGATTAAAAAAATTATTTTTGTTGATAATTATTATTTTCATGGCTTTTAGTATTTTTTCATCATGCTCGGGCTCCCAAATCAGAAACGAACAAGCAACAGGTGTATATCACCGCGTGAAAAAAGGTGAAACCGCTTACAGTATTTCCCGTGTTTATAATATCAAATTACATCATTTAGCCGATATTAATAATATCAGTGACCCTGCTGTCATCAAAGAAGGGACGGTCTTGTTTATACCCGGGGCTAAAAATGTAATTGAAGACGTTATGGCTCACGTTAAAGAAATTGACAAAAATACCACAGCGCAGCCAGAATCAATCAAAAAGCCCGATGAACCTTCTCCTCAGGAGGATAAACCGATTATTGAGGAAAAAAAGCCCCAGATTGATGAAGTGTCTGCCGACAAAGATAAAATTGAAACAGAAAATACGCAGAAAATGTTTATTTGGCCTGTTCAAGGCAGTGTCAAGACCCGTTTCGGAAGACAGCCAAATAAAACATATTATAACTGGATAAAAATTGCCGCGGCAGCAGGAACAGAAGTTAAAGCCGCGGCAAATGGGACAGTAATATTTTCATCACATCTGAGAGATTACGGTCAGACGGTAATTATTAAACATCAAAACGATTTTACTACTGTCTACACTCATCTTGGTAGCAGATACGTGAAAGCAGATCAAAGCGTTAAACAAGGCGAAACAATTGCCTTGGTCGGCGAAAAAGATGAATCGGGAAAAGCGTATATTAATTTTGAAATACGAGTAAAAGGAAAAGCAGACAATCCTCTTTTATTTCTGCCTTGATCTTGTCAAATATATCCGCAGTGATTATTTTAGTAAAAATTGTAATAGCAGAGGGAAAAAATGGATTATTCTTTTGAACAGGGTCCGATACGTCCGCCAAGCGAGGCGTCAAGCCTTTTAATTCGCCTTACGAGAAATTGTCCCTGGAATAAATGTGTTTTTTGCCACACGTATAAAGAGACAAAATTTGAACTGCGCAGCGTGGATGAAATAAAAGCTGATATTCAGTTAATTAAGGATTATGCTGATAAAGTTACTCAGCTCTCATGGAAGATGGGAGAGGGTGGGGCGGTAACCAGAGTTGTCCTGCGCGAAATTTACAATCAGTATGCTTACAATAATTACCTGCAAACTGTCGCTGTATGGCTCTATTTCGGCGGCGAAAATGTTTTCCTGCAGGACGCAGATTCATTAATCATGAAGACGCCCGATTTGCTAAGCGTGCTGAATTATTTAAAGGAACAATTTCCTAAAATAAATCGTATAACATCTTATTGCCGATCTCATACCGCCGCCAGAAAGTCAGTAGCAGAGTTTGAACAATTAAAAAAAGCGGGGCTTTCTCGTATTCATGTCGGCATGGAAAGCGGAAGTGATGAAGTACTCGCGCTCGTGCGCAAAGGCACCACAGCTGATCAACACATCAAGGCGGGAACAAACATCTGTCAGGCAGACATTGAACTGAGCGAATATTTTATGCCGGGTTTAGGCGGGGCTAAATTATCTCTCCAGCACGCTACGGAATCGGCAAGGGTGATTAACGCGATTAATCCTGATTTCATTCGTCTGCGTACTTTGCATGTCGTGCCGGGCACAGAGCTTGAAGAAATGGTGAAAAAAGGCGAATTTCAGCCGTTAAGCGATGAAGATATCATAAGAGAAATTAAGTTATTTGTGGAAAAATTAGACGTAAAAGGTTCCATGTTGGTCAGCGATCATATTTTAAATCTGCTGGAAGAGTTGGAAGGAGTGCTACCCAAAGATAAGCAGGAAATTTTATCTGCGATAAAAAGATATTTCGGACTTTCGGAAAAAGACAGGCTTATATTTAGGATCGGCAGGCGCAGCGGAGCCTTCAGGAAGCTGGATGATTTAAAAGATAAACAAACATATTCGCGAATAAAATCGGTTGTGGATAGTTACGAAAGCCAGGGGCGCAGCATTGATGAAGATATGGTAAATATCATGAACAATTTCATTTAGTTTTCGGCGGATAAAGAAAGTAAATATTTGATATTTATACGTTAATATCAAATGCGGCTTGCCAGTCATTTTTCATCTTAAAATCTTATAAAGCTATTATATATTGACTATATTTGTAAATAATGCTAGATTATTTTTTTCGTAAAGAGAAAGGAAGGAAAAAATAATGTTTAAAGTAGGTGATTTGGCAGTTTATCCGGCCCAGGGAGTCGGGGTCATTGAAGCTATTGAAAACAGGGAAGTTATGGGCAAAAACCAGCCTTTTTATATAATGAAAATCATGGGTAACGGAATGAAAATCATGATTCCTACGAACAGCGCCAAGGCTGTAGGATTGCGGGAAGTCATACTGGAGAAGGAAATACCCAAAGTTTTTGAAATCTTACGCAATAAAGACGTTACTATTGATAAACAAATCACGCAGCACGCTGGCTATTTCGAACACAGAACCGGTCTTGATTTTTTCCAGATATTCACGGTAACGCTTATTCCATGTCTGTTTATCAATAGTAACGTCTTTATTGCGTAAGATTTCAAAAACCTTAGGTATTTCCTTCTCCAGTATGACTTCACGCAAACCTACAGCTTTGGCACTATTCGTAGGAATCATGATTTTCATTCCGTTACCCATGATTTTCATTATATAAAAAGGCTGGTTTTTGCCCATAACTTCTCTGTTTTCAATAGCTTCAATGACCCCGACTCCCTGGGCCGGAGAAACTGCCAAATCACCTACTTTAAACATTATTTTTTCCTTCCTTTCTCTTTACGAAGAAAACAAT
>JBFYYA010000102.1:0-2828 GCA_041310245.1 Syntrophaceae bacterium
TATTTATGGAAAATATAAGTATAGTTGCGGTGGCTTCAATTATCGCCGCGGGTCTAACGATGGCCATCGGTTCTATCGGTCCCGCCCTGGGAATGGGACAGGCAATTCAGCAGGCTCTGGCCGCTATCGCTCAGCAACCGGATGAGCGAAACTCTTTAACCAGAACCTTATTTGTCGGTCTCGCCATGATCGAATCTATCGCGATTTACTGCTTCGTTATTTCGATGATCGTGATTTTCGCGAATCCTTTCTGGAGCCATTTTATCAAAGCGGGGGGATAATCCATGCACATCGACTGGTTTGTTTTATTTTGCCAAATCTTCAATTTTCTTCTGCTCGTCTACCTTTTGAAGCGCTTTCTTTACGGGCGAATAATTAACGCGATGGATGAGCGCGAAGCAAAAATTGCCGCTCGTTTCAGCGAAGCGCAGGACATTAAAGAAAAGGCGACAGAGGCGGCCGAACTTTACGACAAAAAGAATCAGTTGCTTGCCGAAAAATCCGAGCAGATGCTCAACGAGGCAAGCACGGCGGCTGAAGCCAGGCGAAAGGAACTTATGGAAAAAGTCCGGGAAGAGGTAGACGCGGTTAAAACACGCTGGCAGACCATGCTGGCACGTGAAAAAGACGCTTTCTTTCAAGACTTGCGGGGGCGGGCGGCAAAGGAAATTTATGCCACAGCGCGCAAAGCGTTGATGGATCTGGGTAACGCTGATTTGGAGGCGCAGATAGTCGAAGAATTCATCAGGCGCGTGCGCGGGCTGGATACCGCGAAAAGCAAAGAAATTCGAAAAGCAATCACGGGCGGAGGAAACAAAGTAGTGGTGCAAAGCGCCTTTGATATAGCCACCGACACTCAAACCAAAATAGAGCAGGCCTTAAAGCAACAGATTACCAACGGCTTCACCATCCGTTATTTAACACAGCCTGATGTGGTTTCCGGCATAGAACTAAGAGTTAATGGACACAAAATCGCTTGGAGCCTCAATGAATACCTGGAAACCCTGGTGGAAAGTCTTACCGAAACGATGCAGAAAGAGGCACACAGCGCTTAGAGAAACACTGATTTGAAAGGGGATAACTAAATGAGCGAGCAAACCGGCGTAAACGAATCTCAAGAATTAAAATCATTTCTTGATGACACCTTTTCCACCATGGATAAGGTTTTAGAAAAGCAGAAACCGGAGCTGCGGCAATACGAGATAGGCACCATCCAGTTTGTCGGACGCGATATCGCCAGAGTCAGCGGGCTACCCAATATCCGCGCTGAAGAGCTGGTGCGTTTTTCCGGAAACTACATGGGGCTTGTTTTCAATATAGATCCCGATGAAATAGGCGTAATTCTTTTAGACCCCAGCGAAAATCTTCAGGTGGGAGAAGAAGTCCATCGCACCAAGCGCGTTTTGGACGTGCCGGTGGGAGAAGGTCTTCTGGGACGGGTAGTTGACCCTCTAGGCCGTCCGCTCGATGGTTTGGGAGATATTAATATAGTTAAGCGCCTTCCCGTGGAAAGGCCGGCACCCGCGGTTATGGACAGAGCTCCGGTAGTCGTGCCCTTGCAAACAGGGATAAAAGTTATCGATGCCCTCATTCCCATTGGACGTGGACAAAGAGAATTGATTCTCGGCGACAGACAAACAGGAAAAACCGCCATTGCTGTAGATACAATAATCAACCAGAAAGAAACCGGCATTATTTCTATTTATTGCGCCATCGGGAAAAAGAGCGCGGATGTGGCCAAGGTTATCGCCGATTTGCGCGACCGTGGCGTAATGAACAATTGTATTATTGTTGTGGCCACAGGAGAAAATACTCCCGGACTGCAGTTTGTTGCTCCCTACGCGGCAACAACCATGGGAGAATACTTCATGGAACAGGGCCGTGATGTCCTCATTATTTATGACGACCTTACCTCGCACGCACGCGCGTATCGTGAAGTTTCTCTTTTGCTGCGGCGCCCGCCTGGCCGCGAAGCTTTTCCGGGAGATATCTTTTATATTCATTCCCGCCTGTTGGAGCGCTCCACTCATTTGCGCCCCGAGTTAGGGGGCGGTTCCTTGACCTCGCTGCCGATTACCGAAACAGAAGCGCAGGATTTGTCATCTTATATTCCCACAAATCTCATTTCCATTACCGATGGACAAATTTATCTTTCACCGGTTCTTTTCAATAAAGGCATTCTGCCCGCGGTTGACGTCGGCAAGTCGGTCTCGCGCGTGGGCGGCAAAACGCAATTGCCGGCTTATCGTTCCGTTGCGGGCGACTTGCGACTTTCCTACTCGCAGTTTGAAGAACTGGAATCATTCTCCCGTTTTGGGACAAGACTCGATGATGCCACCCGAAGAACGCTCGAAAGAGGATGGCGTGTCCGCGAAATACTGAAGCAGGGGCAGTATAAGCCATTGCGCGCCTCGGAACAAATCGTGTCGCTCCTTTCCGTTACCGGCGCATGCCTGGACTGCGTACCGATTGATAAAGTGCGCGAAGCCGAGGAATGCTTTCTCGGTAAGGATAAGGATCAAATTTCTGATGTTTGCGCGCGTATTGACTCCGGAGAAAAGCTGGAAATGTCTGACCGCGATATGATTGTGAATAAAATTAAAACTGACGTTGTGCCCTTTGAAGTTAAAGAGGAAGAAAATGCAGACAACTGAGTCGCTGAAAAGAAAAATGAAAAGCGCGGGCGACCTTCTTTCGGTCGTTAAGACGATGAAGGCGCTGGCCGCCGTGAGCATCCGGCAATACCAGCGCGCGGTGGAATCTCTGACGGACTATAACAGAACAGTGGAAATGGGTCTGCAAATAGTTCTTAAAGAGAGAATGGATAC
>JBFYYA010000103.1:0-3095 GCA_041310245.1 Syntrophaceae bacterium
ATTTGTGAGCGATGATTTTGTCGCGGCACTTCTTGATTAAATTTTTAGATACGCGCGGCATTTATTATGAACAAAATATTTGCCATTGGCGACATTCACGGCTGCCTCGATAAGCTCGAAGAGCTCATCGAAACAATTCCGGCAGATCCGCGAAAAGATCGGCTGGTCTTTTTGGGAGATTATATCGACCGCGGCACACAAAGCCGGGAAGTCGTCGATTATGTCATCACCTTAAAACATACTTATAAAAACATAATTTATCTTATGGGAAATCACGAACTTATGTTCTTGAATTACCTGGAAGGCATTGACGAGGAATTG
Organism: Syntrophaceae bacterium; assembly: GCA_041310245.1. Lineage (GTDB taxonomy): Bacteria > Desulfobacterota > Syntrophia > Syntrophales > Smithellaceae > UBA4810. The sequence goes on from JBFYYA010000103.1 coordinate 322, forward strand.
TATTTAGCCAACGGCGGCAGATATACTCTGTGTGACTACGGCATTGCCGGCACCGACTCCCCCGATGAAAGAAAAAAGAAAATTCCTGTTAAGCATTTGCAGTTTTATCAATCTCTTTTTCCTTATTACGAAACCGAAAATTATTTATTTGTTCATGCCGGGTTGATTCCGGGATTAGAACCGGCAAAGCAGAAAATTGACGATTTAGTATGGGTGCGCAGGGATTTTATCGATTCATCTGATGACTTTGGAAAAATCGTTGTTTTCGGGCATACTCGCTTTGGCCGGCCGCTTATCGAAAAAAATAAAATAGGCATTGACACCGGCGCCGTGTATGGCGCACAATTAACCTGCATTGAATTACCGGCCAAAATAATTTATCAGGCGAAAAAATGAAAATTATCGAATGCGTGCCAAATTTCAGCGAAGGATGTGATCAGAAAAAGGTCGCGGCTATAGCTAAAGTATTGAAATCTCATCCACATATACACCTGATAGATTTTAGCTCAGATGCCGATCATAACCGCAGTGTTTTCACCTTCTTGGGAAAACCGGATGATGTTCTGGAAGCCGCGCTGGCGGCTTCGGGTAAAGCCCTGAAGCTGATTGATATGCGCAAGCAGACAGGAGTGCATCCCCGGCTGGGCGCCGTTGATGTTGTGCCCTTTATACCGCTCGGTAAAACAAAAATGAAAGACGCGGTTGAAGTGGCGCACGCTTTCGGCAATAAATTGTATGAACGATTTGGAATACCGGTGTATTTTTACGGCTTTGCCGCGCTAAAAGATAACTGCGCTGAACTACCGAATGTTCGCCGAGGCGGATATGAAGCGCTTGAGGATAAAATGTCGCGTCCTGAAGACGCGCCGGATGTTGGAGACAGGGATTTCAATCCACGCTCGGGAGCGACGGCGGTGGGAGCTCGGGAACTTTTGGTGGCGTACAATATCAATCTTGCTTGCGATGATTTGCGACTGGTGCAGAAAATAGCCTCTCAAATAAGGGAAAAAAGCGGCGGCTTTCAGCATTTACGGGCGATTGGCGTTATTTTGAAAAGTCGCGGCATCGCGCAGGTCTCCATGAATCTTACCAATTGCCGCAAAACACCATTTAAAGTTGTTTACGATGAGGTAGAAAAGCTGGCCGCGCAACGCGGCGTAGAAATACTGGAGTCGGAATTAATCGGTTTGGCGCCCAAATGCGCCTTTGCCGGCACTACTCCTAAATATCTCAAACTTAAAGATTTTGACAAAGAGCGCCTTCTGGAAACTCATTTGAAAGTATTTTCCGATTAAAGCATCAGGCGCGCCGGTCATTTTTTCTTTACCTCTTTCTTCCTGGCTTTGGCCATGGCCTTAATAAGTTTTTTATCTGTAACTGCTGTTGTAGATGACACTGTAGTCTTTGTTTCTGTTGCCGATAAATTCTCTTTTGGGGCACTGCGCTGCCGGATTTTTTTGACGATGGCCTCCGCCATCATTCGACCGAACTGGCCGATGAATCCGGCAATAAGCACCAGCACAATCCACTTAAGAACAGACCACGATTTTATATGTTCCAGAATCTCCGTCATCTTTAACTCAATATTCTACTTTAATGTAAGCAACTCTGTTGGTTGGTCAAAAAGATAATCCGGTCCTGCCGCGGCCATTTTTTCTTTCCCATGCCAGCCCCAGGTGACGCCCACGGTCTTCACGCCGGCCTGTTTTCCCTCTTTAATGTCGCCGGTTGTATCGCCTATGTAATAAATTTCATCAGGGGGGAGTTGATATTTTTTTATCGCGTAGAGAATTTTATCTTTTTTGCTGAGCATAAAGTCCGAACCGAGAATTTCCCTAAAGTAGCCGTCATATTTAAACAGCTCCAGCGCCTCTTTGATGGAAGCAGTTTCGTTGGAAGAAATCACGATCAGGCAATGTTTTTTGTGCAGTTCCTCGACCACCGGCACAGCATCTTCAATCGGCTTAATATCTTTTATTTTAACCCGCGCTAAAATATCGATAGAAGCTTTCATAAACGCTTCCAGATCCACGCCTTTTTGCACCAGTGATTCATAAAAATTCCCTTCGAAGAGCTCCAAAAATTCTTCCCTGCCGCGCGTCAACGGCTGATTTATTTTTATCAGACAATCAGTGACTGTTTTTTCATAAACATCCAGCGAATCGACCAGCACGCCGTCAAAATCAAAAAGAAACAGTTTCATTAATGTTTTACTCCTTGATGCGCCCTTTTGATAGATACGCGGTATGGTTTTTTCAAAATGCCTTGCTCCGTGATAATTGCGGTAATGTACTCCGCGGGCGTAACATCGAACGCGGGATTGTAAACTTTTGTGCCTTTGGGCGCGATATTTCTGCCCTGCACGCGTGTTACTTCCCATGGATTCCTTTGCTCAATCGGTATTTTCTCTCCCGATTTTATACTAACATCAATCGTGGAAAACGGCGCGGCCACGTAAAAAGGCACATTGTGCTCTTTGGCCAAAACTGCCAGTGAATATGTTCCGATTTTATTGGCCGTGTCACCGTTGGCGGCAATTCTGTCCGCGCCGACAATTATCTTATCGATCTTGCCCTGCCGCATTAAAAAGCCCGCCATATTGTCCGTAATCAGCGTGAAAGGAATTTTTTCTTTTTTCAGCTCCCAGGCGGTAAGGCGCGCTCCCTGCAGGACGGGCCTGGTTTCATCCACGTAAACATGAAGCTTTTTCCCTTGACCTATTGCCGAGCGGATTACCCCCAGCGCCGTGCCGTATCCGGCCGTCGCCAGCGCGC
>JBFYYA010000104.1:0-2562 GCA_041310245.1 Syntrophaceae bacterium
ATCTTCAATAAATTCCCAAACCCATGCTTCTATCTGATCTAATTCTTTGTCGGAAAATTTAGTAACTACAGTGCCTCTGTCCTGAAACTTTTTAAGTGACTGAATGTTGTCATATTCGGAAAAAGAAACGTAATAAGCAAGATTATCGACTGCGGCAACTTCCATAATTTTCTTTAAATCAGGCGGCAGCGTGTCCCAAGCATCTTTGTTAACCAATACGCCTCCAGACGCCGCCGGAATATTCCAACCGGGACCAATATTATATTTGGTAACTTCTGCTAACCCAAGGGTGAAATCAACACCAGGAGCGTTGAAACTTGCGCCATCGAGCTGCCCTGTAGCTAAAGCTTGCGCTATTTGTGCGGGTTCTGTCATCATCGGAGTAGCCCCGGCTTTTGTCATAACGTAACCTGCCGCTCTTCCAGACACTCTAATTTTTTTCCCCTTGAGATCTGCCAGCGTTCTAATAGGCGTGCGTGAACGTATTCCCGATCCAGCTGATACAACAACTTGCAACATATAATGAATCCCATATTTACCATATATTTGATTATATAGCTCTCGCCCGCCGGCATGAAAATACCAATTTATTATGTCATGCTGGGAAGCTGCCATGGGTACTGTTCCCAGTATGTCAAACGCGGAGTTTTTACCCTGCCAGTAACCGGCATAATCTATACCCATCTCCACGGAGCCTTTGGCGACTGTATCAAAAACAGCCATCGAGGGAACAAGTTCTCCTGCTGAATAGACGGTGATCTGCATGCGCCCGCCGCTAAGCTCGTAAATGTTTTTAACCAGACGCTTTTCGGCCATAGCAAAAGATGAATATGACGGCCAGCAGGAAACCATTCGCCATTTATATACCGTTTGGGCAACGGCAGTAGATGCGAACATCACCAGAGCGGTGATGGTGGCTACAATTATTATAATTACATGGGTTTTTTTCATTACGAACACTCTCCTTTTCCAAAAAACATTCTATTTTTTAAATGTTGTTTAACTCGCATAATAGCTTAACTATCTTCAAAAACATTTAACGCTTATTAGTTTCGGTTATGTCTCATGCTGATTTATCTCTTGTGAAACCCGAAACTAATTGCTTCTTTTTTATTTTACAAAACATTATTTTCTTTCTCCGCTAAAAGTGCCTTGCACCTTTTCTGCTCCGTCCGAAAGCTCGACACCTCCGGACATTTTATCACCATCAACCCTGCCCGTATAAACACTTGTTACGCCGCCCAGCGAAAATCTGATTACAAATTTTTTCCCTTCAACACTTCCCCTTACTGATGCTTCTCCAAACAGACCCTTATAATCACCGGTTAATCTATTCCCATCCTGCTTCAAGTTAAAATCAGGGTTACCCGGACCACGCGGCGTGATAACGGTCACTTCCCATTTCCCGGTCATATCTACATCCGCGGCGGCCGGCTTGGGAGCAACTGGAGCTGGGGCCACTGGAGTTGGAGCTGGCGCAGGGGCCGGGGCCACTGGAGTTGGAGCTGGCGCGGGCGCAACTGGAGTTGGCGCTGGGGCCGGAGCAACCGGAGCCGGCGCGGGTGCCGGGGCGGGAGCTACAGGTCTAGGCTTAACGACAACTGGAGCTTTTCTTGTTACGGGTGCCGTAACAGGTTGTGTAGGCTTAACAGCCGGTTTGGCTACGGCAACAGGTTTCTTCACTTCTGCCATTGGCTCTTCTTCCCAAGCGGGCGGCGGATTAAAACCTTGTGCCGGGAAGGGATAAATCAATTTACCTGTGGCTAATTCCCACGGCCAGATAATTTTTACGCTTCCACTTTGCCATTGAAATAGTTTGGGATAAATTGCCGCCTGATGTGTTACGCCCAGCGATCTGTAAAAACTAATTGTGTCCCCTAGAGGAGTTTCATATTTTGTCGACGCCAGAGTGCTTATCAAAACTTCCCTTTCCAAAGAACCCGCTCTTTTGACGGCATCAGCGACAATCATTATATTTGAATAAGCTAAAGGACCAAAGTAAGTCGCGGGCGTCTCTTTGAATTCATTATTGAAAGCGTCAATGTATTCGAGGCATGGCTTACTTCTTTCTTTTATGGATTCATGCCAGTAGCCGTAAAATATAACTCCTTCGGCGCCGATTTGTTTACCAAAATCAGCGGGCCATGTTACCTCCGATTTACCCAGGAAAACTGGTGGCGCGAATCCGTAATTTTTAGCAGCTTCCAATATCGGTACGGCATCTTTTTCCGAACCATCCCAAATAAAAATATGCGGCGCAAATTTTACGGCGTTCTTTAATAACGCGGGGAAATCAGCGGCTTCTTTGTAAACTTCTCCCCTCAACGGATTTAAATAGGCTTTCGCGACGGGAATGCTCGCGTTATAAATGTCAGAGCCGAAAGGATCTTCCCGATAAGCGACAAATATTACCTTGCTCTTAACAGCAGGGTATTTTTGTGCAATTTCTCTCCATATCTTTTCATAATAAGGGCCTAGCTCATAATCCCATGCGTGCATATGAAAAAACCAGTTTTGTCCTTGTAATGCCTCATCTACTTTAGCTGAAGAAGCGCCGGTCCA
>JBFYYA010000105.1:0-3078 GCA_041310245.1 Syntrophaceae bacterium
TTAACGAAACAAGAAATATCTTAAAAATTCCGTCAGATTACCTTGTGGGAATTCTGCCGGCTTCCGATACCGGCGCTTTTGAATGCGCCATGTGGTCACTTTTGGGGCAAAAGCCTGTCACTGTTTTGGTCTGGGAAAGCTTTTCCGAAGGCTGGGCAACGGACGTTAACAAACAACTGAAACTCAATCCCGCAATCATCAAAGCCGATTACGGGAAAATTCCTGATCTGACAAAAGTGGACTGGAAAACGGATGTGGTTTTTGTGGCTAACGGCACCACCAGCGGCGCGCGCATTCCCGACTGGAACTGGATTCCCGCCAATCGCGAAGGCCTGTCTTTGTGTGACGCGACCAGTTACGCGTTTGCCAATGAAATTGATTGGAGTAAGATTGATGTTTTGACCTTCTCGTGGCAAAAATGTCTGGGTGGCGAAGCCGCGCACGGCATGATGATTTTAAGCCCTAAAGCAGTAGCGCGCCTGGAATCTTACACGCCTCCTTGGCCCATGCCCAAAATTTTCCGTTTGAAAAAGGGCGACAAAGTCAATAAGGCGATTTTCGACGGCGATGTCATCAACACGCCTTCCATGATCTGCGTGGAAGATTATTTAGACGCGCTGGACTGGGCGGGGAAAATCGGCCTTGATGGCCTTTTTAAAAGAAGCCGCGCCAATTTAAAAGTTGTGGAAGACTGGGTAGACAAAACAGACTGGATTGAATTTCTGGCGGATGACCCCAAAGTCCGTTCCAACACCTCCGTTTGTCTTTCGGTTACGCATCCGAAAGTCGCCGCGCTAGACGCGGACGCGAAAAGCAAATTTCTCAAAAGCATCGCTTCGGATTTAAGCAAAAAGAATATCGCGCATGATATCAATTCTTATAAGGACGCCCCCGCCGGTTATCGTTTCTGGTGCGGGCCGACAATTGAAGAGGCGGATATAAAAAACGCGCTGGCGGAGCTGGAAAAAGTTTTTAACGAAAAGGTAAAAACCCTTTAATTCCGGTTCGCATATTTTAAATAAATTACGAAAATTACCAAACGTGATTTTCAGGGCACCTATTAAAATGTAGGAAAGTATATACTAATGGCTAATATTGCGGTTATAGGCACTCAGTGGGGTGATGAGGGCAAGGGTAAAGTCGTCGATATTTACGCTGAACAGGCGGATGTAATTGCCCGTTTTCAGGGCGGAAATAATGCCGGACACACTTTGGTTGTGGGTGGAAGAAAAACCATTCTGCACTTAATTCCATCAGGAATCCTGCATGATAACAAAATCTGTATTATCGGGAACGGAGTTGTCGTCGATCCGTCTGTATTGCTGGAGGAAATAGAGCAGTTGCATAAAAGTGCTCTATTTCCGCAAAACACGAAGCTCATGGTGAGTGAAAGAGCTCATTTAATCATGCCCTACCATCGCAGCATTGACCAGGCGCGTGAAGCCCATAATTCCGGAAAAAAAATCGGCACAACAGGCAGAGGAATCGGCCCGGCGTATGAAGACAAAGCCGCGCGCACGGGAATCCGTCTGATTGATCTTTATGATGAGCAGTCATTCCGTGAAAAACTTCATAGCGCGTTGGAAGAAAAAAACTTTTTGCTCAAAGGATTATTCGGGCAAAAGCCTTTGGATGAAAACGAAATTGCCGCCGAGTATCTGGAGCTTGCCGAAAAACTAAAACCTTATGTCGCCGATACGTCATTTGTGCTCGACAGAGAAAACAAACATGGAAAGAAAATACTTTTTGAAGGCGCGCAGGGTTCTCAACTGGATATCGATTACGGAACATATCCCTATGTAACTTCTTCCAACACCGCGGCGGGCAATGCCTCCTGCGGCAGCGGCATCGGCGCCAGCGCCATAAATAAAGTTGTGGGTATCTGCAAAGCATACACCACCAGAGTTGGTGAAGGGCCTTTTCCCACCGAACTGCAAGATGAGATTGGCGAGCACATGCAGAAAGTCGGGCAGGAATTCGGCGCTACCACCGGCAGAAAACGCCGCTGCGGCTGGCTGGATATTGTGCTGGTGCGGCAGGCAATAAGAATATCCGGCGTTACCGATTTGGCCATTACCAAACTCGATGTTCTAACCGGTCTGGATAAAATAAAAATCTGTGTGGGCTATAAAACACCGGCGGGAGATTACACGCACGCCGTGCCGGCGGATATCCGGATTCTCTCTCAATGCCGGCCTGTGTATGAGGAATTTCCGGGCTGGAAAGAAGATATTAGTCCCGCGCGCAAAATGGACGAACTGCCCTCAAGCGCGCGCAATTATTTAAACCGGCTCGAAGAATTGGTTCAAGCGAAGATTTCTCTGGTTTCTGTAGGCTCCGGCCGCGAGGAAACAATATCTCTCAAAGATCCTTTCCGCGATTAGAGCTGCCTCATTTTTCTAGAGCGATTGCCTCAGGTCAACTAAATATTACCCCAAAACAGGGTTCTTTTTTCCGGAAGCAATGCCTGCCGTGCAGCCGCCGGCCGCCTGTAACCATTCTTAATAACGGGTGAAAATCGAAAGCGAGCATTCATATTTTGCGGTCAAGATTTCCTTGACACACGTAGACGCCCACTTTATACTTCACGGCGCTAAACTAAAAGTTCTTATAAAGCCCAATAAGGACAATTTGTTTTGACCGCAAGCTTAAGCAAAGTAAGTATTCGATTTATCGTAATACTCTCTAATAAAAATTAGCGGAAAGAAACAGGAGGTTTTTTTATGTATCGGATTGATTTGTTGAATAAAATTTCGGAAAAAGGTTTAAGCATTTTTACCGATAAATATGAGTATCGCGCTGACATGCCGGATCCGGACGGGATCATGGTAAGAAGCAAGGAAATGAAAGACATGACCCTGCCCTCCAGCGTGAAAGCTATCGCCCGCGCCGGCGCCGGCGTCAATAATATACCCATCGACAAATGTTCCGAAAAAGGAATTGTTGTTTTTAATACCCCGGGAGCGAACGCGAACGGCGTGAAAGAACTGGTTATATTAGGCATGATCATGGCGGCGCGCAATGCCGCCGATGGTATCGTCTGGGCCAAAGGTCTTGTGGGCGAAGGCGATAAGGTTC
>JBFYYA010000106.1:0-3050 GCA_041310245.1 Syntrophaceae bacterium
TTTGGTTCCCGAGATATTGCAGATGACCGTCGCTTCAATAGTGTCACCTTTGCCGGCAGCCACCTGATAGGTGTATGAAAAAGTGGCCGGATCGGGCTGTTTGTCGTACTTGTTTGTACTGACCACGATTCCGTTTTTCTTAACGATTACCGAATTAATATAGTGGAAACCAAAACCAGATTTATGAGTAATGGTCACGGTGAGTGTTTGCGATTTAAGATCATAAGCAATCCCAACATCCTGGGGCGGGTGGGCGTAAGCTTCACGTAAATCTATCTGCAAAATCATCATGAAAAACAACAACGTGGCTAAGATCAACGGATATATGGTTTTAACTTTCTTCATTTTTTTATCCTCCTCTTTAAGTAACAGTTTAATGACGCATTTATAGCTTAAAAATCCGGGGAAATCAACGGAATCAGGAAACGAATTATCTGGTTGAAATATTGCCGCCGATTGGATATTCTCACACAACTAAAATTTGAGGAATGCGATGGATGCTCTGATTCTTGCCCGTCTTCAATTTGCTTTTACCGTGGGTTTCCATTTCCTTTTTCCCGCCATGACTTTGGGAACATCTCTGGTCATTCTGTTTTCCGAAACACTATATCTCGTCAAAAAAAAAGTAGTTTACAGAAAAATAACCGATTTTTTAGCCAGGCTTTTAGGTTTGATATTTGTTGTCGGCACCGCCACGGGGATAACCATGGAATTTTCCTTCGGCATGAACTGGTCCGGTTATTCACGTGTAGTGGGAGATATCTTTGGGCCGATTCTTGCCGCGGAAGCTGTAATCGCGTTTTTTCTAGAAGCCGTTTTTATCGGCGTTCTGATTTTTGGCAGAAATATAGTGTCCCCCAGAGTTTACTGGCTTTCCGCCCTGCTGGTTTTTGTGGGCGGGCATCTTTCCGCCTTCTGGATACTGGCGGCGAATTCCTGGATGCAGACGCCCGCGGGCTATGAGATTACCGCATCGGGGAAAATTGTTTTATCCAGCTTCAGCCAGGCGCTGATGAATCCGTCAATGGTAATAAGATTTTTTCATACGGTTATGGCTTCCTGGATGACCTGCGCGATTATGATCGCGGGCATTGCCGGATATTATGTCCGAAAAGGGCTGCACGGTGAGACCGCGAAAATGATGCTGAAAATCGGCATTATTCTTTTTGCCGTAACGCCGCTTGTCCAGCTTTCGTTAGGCCATCTGCACGCGATACAGGTAATCGAAACACAGCCGGAAAAAGCGGCGGCGATGGAGGGGCTTTTTGAAACAACAAAAGGAGCACCGCTTTACCTTGCGGGATATGTGGATGAGCAAAACGAAAAAACATACGGAATTTATATCCCGCGCATGCTCAGCTTTTTGTATAATTTTAATTTAAACTCCGAGATAAAAGGGCTTAAGGAGTTCCCGAAGGATAACTGGCCGCCGGTGAATCTTGTTTTTCAGGCCTATCATGTGATGGTGGGCGTGGGACTGCTCGCGATACTTTTGGGGCTCATAGGGTTGTTTTTGCTGATAAAAAATAAGTTATTTGAAGCGAATAAATATCTTTATGTCCTGCCTTTTTTAATTCCCCTGCCGCATATCGCTCATGAAACCGGATGGATTGCCGCGGAGGTGGGCAGGCAGCCGTGGATAATTTATAAATTGATGAAAACCGCTGATGGTGCGTCAATTGTTGTTTCCGCGAATCAGCTTGTTTTCAGTTTAATTATGTTCTTTTTAATATACAGCCTGCTGTTTGCGATGTTTGTGTATTTGTTTTTCAAAATCGTGAAAAACGGCCCGGAAGAATAATTTATGAACTGCCTGGTAATTTGAACAAGGAAAAGTAAAGTGGAAAATATTCAAAATTTTCAATTATTGTGGTTTTTTCTTATCGCGTTTCTTTTTTTAGGTTACGCTCTTCTAGACGGTTTTGATTTGGGAATTGGGATTCTCCTGCCGTTTGTTGGGAAAAGCAAAGAAGAAAAGGATGTTCTGATTAATTCCATAGGGCCGGTTTGGGACGGCAACGAAGTGTGGCTGGTTACCGGAATCGGCGCTCTTTTTGCCGCCTTCCCGCACGCTTATGCCACGGCTTTATCCGGGTTTTATCCGGCAATGCTTCTTATTTTATTCGCGCTGATTTTCCGGGCGGTTTCGATGGAGTTTCGCGCTCATGATGAGGGCAGAGCCTGGCTTTGGGAAAAAGCTCTTCTTGCGGGAAGCGGCGTGGCCACGCTGCTTTTCGGCGTCGCGCTGGGTAATGTGATATATGGCGTGCCGCTTGATTATAAGATGGAGTTCACGGGAAGTATTCTCACACTGCTTCGTCCTGTTCCTCTTTTGTTTGGCGTTGTTGCTTTAGCCGCCATTCTTATGCAGGGAGCTTCTTACGCTGTTTTGAAAACGGAAGACTATTTACAGATTCGCTGCCGGAGGGCTCTGGGCATTATATTGTGGGTGAACATGGCGACAGCGGCTGTCTATTTTGTCGTTATGGCGTTTATTTTTCCGTCGCTTTTATCCAATGCCCTGTTTTACGTGGCCATACTTCTTTCCCTGCTTGGTCTGGCGGAGATACTTTTTTCTTTAAGAAATGAAAATGACAAGGCTTTGTTTTGGAAATCTTCTTTGTTTTTTTTGGGATTATGGATCGCGGCAACGGCCGCGCACTTCCCCAATCTTATAAAATCGGTTGACGCCCCCCACCTGAGCATTACAATTTATAATGGCTCAACAACTTTGTATACCCTGCAGGTGATGAGTATTATCGCGCTGATCGGCATGCCGATTGTTATCGCGTATACCATTTTTGTTTACAGAATATTTAAGGGCAAAGCCCAGGCGCGCCACTATTGATGGTTTTTACAAAAGCATTTCTATAGGCGCGGTGGATACAACCCCGCGTCGGCTTTACTTATCTTTCCCGGTTTATAAATAAAATAAAAAAGAAATACCGAAATCAGACAAAGAAAGCCGAAAATTAAAAAAGCCGGAGCGTAAGAACCGGTGGTGTCAAATATTTTTCCGGCTAATGTCGGCGAAACAAAACCGGCAATAC
>JBFYYA010000107.1:0-5168 GCA_041310245.1 Syntrophaceae bacterium
TCGAAGCGGCGCGCGTTGCCATGACCCGACATGTAAAGCGCGGCGGTAAAATATGGATTAGAGTGTTTCCTCATAAACCGGTAACAAAAAAGCCGGCGGAAACTCGTATGGGTAAAGGAAAGGGCGCTCCGGAAGGATGGGTCGCGGTAGTCAAGCCGGGAGCCGTGCTGTATGAAATGGAAGGAGTCACAAAAGAGGTGGCAAAAGAGGCGTTTCGGTTGGCAGCGCATAAGTTACCCATTGCCACAAAGTTTTTAGCAAGGGAGATATCTGATGAAAATTAAAGATATCAGAGATCTCGGCATTGACGAGCTTAAGAAAAAAAACAGTGAATTGGTTGAAGAACATTTGCGGTTACGTATTCGTCATGCGTCGGAAAAAATAGAATCGACAGCCATGCTTGGTAATTTGCGAAAAGATATAGCGCGCATCAAAACAGTGCTGAAAGAGAAGGAGGCCGCAAGTAAAAATGGCTGAGAAAAGCAATAAACGCACGATTAAAGGAATAGTGATCAGCGATAAGATGGATAAAACCATAGTGGTTAAAACCGAACGTTTAGTGAAGCATCCGATTTTCCATAAATACGTGCGCAGACACGCAAAATATAAAGCCCATGATGAAAAGAATCAGTGCAAAGTTGGCGATACGGTAGTTATTATTGAGTCGCGGCCGGTAAGCAAAGATAAACGCTGGCGCATGGTGGAAATTACACAAAGGGCAAAATAGAAAAATAGTTATTTGACGAGCAAGATGTTTTGATTGGAGTTAATTGTTTATGATTCAGATGCAGACAATATTAAATGTTGCGGATAATTCCGGCGCCAAGAAAGTCGCGTGCATTAAAGTGCTTGGCGGATCAAAACGTCGTTTCGCCAGTTTGGGAGATGTGATTGTTGTTTCCGTGAAAGAGTCAATTCCGAATTCGAAGGTAAAAAAAGGCGATGTGATGAAGGCCGTAATAGTGCGCACCGTGAAAGAAGTGAAAAGAGCGGACGGTTCATATCTTAAATTTGATGATAATTCAGCTGTATTGATTAGTAACCAGATGGAGCCGATTGGAACAAGAATTTTTGGGCCGGTGGCAAGAGAGCTCAGAGCCAAACAATTCATGAAAATCATATCTCTGGCGCCAGAGGTTTTATAAAGTATTTTGACGGGGAAAATAATGAGTTTAAGTAAATTCAAAAAAGGCGATATGGTTAAAGTTCTTTCTGGTAAAGATAAGGGTAAAACAGGGAAAGTGCTGAAGACTGTTCGTGAAAAAGACAGAATAATAATAGAAAAAATAAATCTTGTTAAAAAGCACAAGAGGCCGGATCAGAAGTCCAAAGGCGGTGTTTTGGAAAAAGAAGGGTCGATTCACGTTTCCCAGGTAGGCCTTATGTGTAATAAATGCAATGAAGCAGTCAGAATTAGAAGCAAAAAACTGGAAGATGGAAAAAAGGTTCGCATCTGCGCGAAATGCGGAGATGCAATAAATGTGGGTTGATAAAAAATGGCACGATTAAAAAAATATTATTCAGATAATGTTATTTCCGCTCTGACCAAGGAATTTAATTATAAAAATCCCATGCAAGTGCCCAAGATAAAGAAGATAGTTGTTAATATGGGACTGGGAGAAGCTATTCAGAACGCGAAAATTATCGATAGCGCCGCGCAGGAGCTTGCAATGATTACAGGTCAAAAGCCTGTTATTACGAAGGCGAAAAAATCAATAGCGACTTTTAAATTAAGACAGGGTATGCCCATAGGTTGTTGCGTTACCTTGAGAAAAGAAATTATGTATGAATTTTTTGATCGATTGGTAAATGTCGCCCTGCCTAAAGTCAGAGATTTTCGCGGTATTTCGGCTAGCGCCTTTGATGGAAGAGGTAATTTTTCCATCGGGTTGCAGGAGCAGATAATATTTCCGGAAATTGATTATGACAAAGTGGAAAAAATTAAAGGAATGAACATTACTATTGTAACAACGGCAAAAACGGACGATGAAGCCAGAGCTTTGTTAAAGCTAATGGGTGTCCCTTTTAAGAATTAAACGAAAAAGCCGGAGGAGTTTAGAGTGGCAAAAAAGTCGTTAATTGCGAAATCAAAAAGAAAGATGAAGTTTGCGGTAAGAGAATACAATCGTTGCCCGATTTGCGGCAGGCCGCGCGCTTATTATAGAAAATTTGATATGTGCAGAATTTGCTTGAGAAAGCTTTCCTTACATGGAGAGCTTCCCGGAGTGATTAAGTCCAGTTGGTAATTTTGGTTTAAGGAGAAAAATACATGGCAATGACGGATCCTATTGCTGATATGTTGACCAGAATCAGAAACGCGAATAAAACCCGTTTCCCGAGCGTCAATGTTCGTTCGTCTCAGATGAACATGAATATCGCAAAAGTGATGAAGAAGTGCGGATATATTAATGGATACGAAATAATTAAAGATGATAAAGGGCACCAGATTATGAAAATCGCCCTTAAGTATCCCGACGCAAAGCGCAGGGTAATAACTGACATCAAAAGAGTCAGTAAGCCGGGACGCAGAGTCTATGTCGCTTCAGATAAAATACCGAAAACATTAAATGGTTACGGTATTTCTATTATTTCTACCTCTCGGGGTATTATCACTGACGAAGAGGCAAGAGAATTAAATGTTGGCGGCGAAGTGCTCTGCCAGATTTGGTAAATATAGTTTGACGGGAGTTGTTAATGTCGAGAATAGGTAAAAAGCCTGTAAATTTTGCAAAAAATGTAAAGATTACGCAGAGCGGAAAGATAGTTAAAGTCGAAGGCCCGAAGGGTTCTTTATCGTCTTCATTACCTGATGGCGTATCGTTGGTTGTATCTGAAGGCAATCTGGTCATTGAAAGAAAATCGGATGAAAGAATTGCCCGATCGAATCACGGCCTGGCCAGAACCCTGATTGGGAATATGGTAGAGGGCGTAAGCAATGGTTTTGAAAAGCGCCTGGAAATAGTCGGTGTTGGGTATAGAGCTGAAGTAAGTGGTCAAGATCTTAAGCTTGTTTTAGGATTTTCCATTCCTGTTCAATACAGTATTCCCAAAGGAATAGACGTGAAAGTTGATAAGCAAACCAATGTAACTATTTCCGGCATTGATAAACAGCTTGTAGGCCGCGTGGCCGCGGAAATAAGGGCGTTGAAAAAACCGGAACCTTATAAGGGCAAAGGTATTAAATATGCCGGTGAATATATCAAGCGCAAAGCAGGTAAGTCTGCAGCCGCCTGATCATAATATAGAGAATTTATTTATTGTTTAGATAAAACGAGGTAGAAAGTTGGCATCAAAAAGAACATTAAAAGTCCGGTCGAGAAGAGAAAAGCGAGTAAGAGGAAAAATTTCGGGTACGCAGGAAAAGCCGCGCCTTTGCGTATTTCGCACTGACAAGCATATTTATGTTCAGGCGATTAATGATGCTCAGGCGAAGACTTTGGCGACTGCTTCGACATTGTGCAAAGAAGCGGCGGATAAAATCAAAAGCAAGAAAAAAACAGACGCGGCAGGCGAAGTAGGGAAGCTAATTGCCCAGCGTTTGATTTCTATTGGTATTGATAAGGTGGTTTTTGACCGCGGCAGATTTCTTTATCATGGCCGCGTGAAAGCTTTGGCCGAAGCGGCGCGAAATAGCGGCCTGAAATTTTAGGAGCGAAAATACATATGGCAAGGGAAAAATCGTTGGATAAAAATGAATTTAGGGATATGGAGCTCCTCGACAGGGTAATTACGATTAACCGGACCGCAAAAGTTGTTAAGGGAGGAAGAAGATTCCGTTTCAGCGCGATTGTTGTCGTAGGTGATGGTAAAGGTATGATCGGTACTGGTTTGGGTAAGGCGCACGAAGTTCCCGAAGCTATCCGTAAGGGTATGGAGATGGCCAAAAAAAATATGACAAAAGTCGCTATTACCAATAAAACTATTCCTTACGAAGTTATCGGCAGTTATGGCGCGGGTAAGGTATTGTTAAAACCGGCATCTGCAGGAACAGGACTAATTGCCGGCGGAGCGGTAAGAGCCGTTTTGGAAGTAGCCGGTGTCAGCAATATTTTGACGAAGTGTTTGGGATCACATAATCCCCATAACTTGGTTAAAGCGACACTCGATGGCCTTTGCCAGTTACGAGATCCGGAAGAAATTGCCGCGCAACGGGGCAGATAATCGTAATGAATGATAGTATGATGAGGTAGTGCAAAGTGAGCAAGATGGTTAAAGTTAAAATGATTAAAAGCGAAATCGGCCGGCCAGAGAAGCAAAGAAAAGTTTTGCGAGGCCTGGGGCTTAATAAATTAAATAGCTGCGTAACCTTAAAAGACACGCCGCAAATACGCGGTATGATAAATAAAGTTATTCATCTGGTTTCTGTTGAAGAGGTCAAGGGGTAAAATATGGACTTGAGTTTGCTTAAAGCACCTGCCGGCGCTACTAAAAAGAGAAAAAGAGTGGGACGCGGTGAATCTTCTGGCTGGGGAAAAACTTCCGGCCGGGGCAGTAAAGGTCAAAAGGCCCGTTCCGGCGGAAAGGTTCGTGCCGGGTTTGAAGGCGGCCAGATGCCTCTTTCCCGCAGATTGCCGAAAAGAGGTTTTCGTAATCCGTTCAGAGAAGAATATATTGCTGTAAACATTACAGACATATGCCGTAAGTTTTCCAAAGGAGCGGTAATAGATGAGGCGTCTCTTTTAGCTAATGGGATTTTAAGAAAAAAGGGTAATAAAGTTAAAATTTTGGCTAAGGGAGAAATTGATTTTCCGGTTACAATAAAACTCGCAAAAATTAGTCAGGCGGCTAAAGAAAAAATAACCGCGGCTGGCGGATCTGTAGAAGAGGTAATTTAAATTGTTAGAAGGACTAGGCGGTGTTTCCAAGATACCGGAGCTACAAAGAAGGATTTTGTTTACTGTTCTTCTTTTAGCCGTATA
This sequence comes from Syntrophaceae bacterium, assembly GCA_041310245.1. GTDB lineage: Bacteria > Desulfobacterota > Syntrophia > Syntrophales > Smithellaceae > UBA4810. The sequence goes on from JBFYYA010000107.1 coordinate 4,920, forward strand.
CCGTATAGGTGTCTACATACCCACGCCCGGTATAGATAATGTCGCCCTGATGGCGTATTTTGAACATGCCCGCGGTTCTTTATTTGGAATGATGGATATGTTCGCGGGTGGGGCTTTCAGCAATTTTTCTATCTTTGCGCTGGGCATTATGCCCTATATCAGTTCTTCGATTATTATACAGCTTTTAACCGTTGCGGTGCCTCATCTGGAAAGGCTTTCCAAGGAAGGCGAATCCGGGCGGCGTAAAAT
>JBFYYA010000108.1:0-3170 GCA_041310245.1 Syntrophaceae bacterium
AAAACAGCAATCTTTACACCTTTATAAAAAAAACATCCGCTCTATTTTTGCTGGTTATTGATTCCGAAAGGGAAATTGCCTGTGAGGCTAAAGCAACAAAAAGGCTGCTTGCGCTTGCCGCAAAAAAAAATAGCGGCCTTATTTTTTCCAATTTTCATGAGAAAAAAGTAAATAAATTAATCCCCCATCCTTTAATCGATTATCAAATCGGCTCTATCCGCGATAATTTTGATTTCGGACATTTCTTTGTCTTTTCTTTGCCGGCAATCAAAAATGTTTTGGGAAAATACGGCGCTACTCCGGCTGATAAGGATATTGCTTTATATGGTCTGCGCCTGAAAATATCTCTTGATTATCGTATTATTCACTCCGCGCAATCTCTTTACTCCGTGTCGGAAAGAAAAACAAAATCGGCCGAAAAGAAATCATCAAAAACAGAAAAACATTTTGCCTACACCGCCACGGAAAATCTCGCGCGGCAAAAAAAGCTGGAGAAAGTGGCCACCAATTATCTGCGCCTTAGCGGCGCGTATCTTAAAACGCCGGGAAAAAAAGCAGATTCTGTAAAAAATAAATTTCCCGTGGATGCAAGTGTGATAATTCCTGTGCTCAACCGCAAAAAAACAATTGCGGATGCCGTAAAAAGCGCTCTCGCGCAAAAAACTGAATTTTCTTTCAACATTATCGTGGTGGATAATCATTCCACCGACGGTACAACCGCTGTAATCGAAAAACTCTCCGCAAATAATGAAAAAATCAAGCATCTGATTCCATCGCGACGCGATTTGGGCATCGGCGGTTGCTGGAATGAGGCTATCAAATCAAAACATTGCGGGCGTTTTGCCGTTCAGCTTGATTCCGACGATCTTTACAGTTCACCCAGGTCTCTTCAAAAAATTGTAGAAACGCTGCGGCGCAATAAATTTGCCATGATTGCTGGTTCTTACACTATCGTGAATAGAAATCTCAAAAAAATCCCTCCGGGACTGATTGACCACAGGGAATGGACAAAAAATAACGGTCACAACAATCTTCTTCGCGTAAACGGCCTGGGCGCGCCGCGCGCTTTTAACACCGCGATAATCCGCAAAATAGGGTTCCCTAACGTGAGTTACGGCGAAGATTACGCTGTTTCGCTGCGTATCTCACGCGAATATGAAATCGGCAGAATTTATGAAAACCTTTATCATTGCCGCCGCTGGGGAGGCAACACGGACGCTGCTCTTTCTATCGAAAAACAAAACAGCAACGATTTTTACAAAGACTTGCTGCGCACGCAAGAAATTAAAGCGCGGATGCATTTAAATAAAAATAAACGTGAACTCGAAAAAATAGTTTTACAGAGCTTTCCGAATAAACAATCACTGGCATCTTTGTGTTTTAATCTTATTGAAGAACAAAATAATAATTGGTCGATACTGGGCGGCGCATATCAGGATCTAAACAATGTTCGTATTCGTTCAGTCAATTGCGGCGAATATAATGTTGCTTTGCAATGTAATCCCCGGCGCGCGATAAGCTCCGGCGCCGCTGTTGACGCGCAATCAATCAAGAATAGGCTATGTTTTTTATGTCCGGACAATTTGCCTGCCCGGCAAAAAGCGATAATGTATCGTAAAAATTATTTGATTTTGTGTAATCCCGCGCCTATATTTAAAAATCATTTGACTATTTCACACATTAAACATCAGCCCCAGAAAATATCCCCGTCTTTCACCGATTCACTGATATTGGCCAAAGACCTGTCACTGGATTTTTTTGTTCTTTATAACGGCCCTGCCTGCGGTGCCTCCGCTCCTGATCATCTGCATTTCCAGGCAGTACCGAAAAACGCCTTGCCTTTTATAACAGAAATTAACGCGCTAAAGCCAAAACAGGAAATATCCGAAATCAAATATTACGCGGGCGCACAAATTGGCCGCTCAGTGTTAACTCTATCAGGAAGCAATATAGATATTTTATCCGAGCGGTTAAAACGCCTGATTAAAATCGCACAAAAAGTAATGGCGACCAAATCCGAACCGATGATGAATGTGCTTTGCTATTATGAAAATGATTCGTGGCGATTAACAATCTTCCTGCGTCAAAAACATCGGCCAAAAGCTTTCTTTGAGAAAGGTGAAAAAAGAATTTTTGTTTCTCCCGGCGCGATAGACATGGCCGGCGTCATCATTACCCCGATGGAGATTGATTTTGAACGTCTCAACAGTGATATTGTTGGCGGCATTTATCGCGAAGTAACGCTACCGGACGAAAAAATGCGGCAAATCTTGGAAGCGTTATGAATAATGAAACACGTATTATTATCGACAGCGATTACAGCTTCGCCGAGGCTTTGGCAGGCACAAACGCGCCTCTGGAAATAATTGACAAGCTTTCCATACTGGATGTCTGTTACTTTTCTTTTGACGGTCTCAAACATCAGGGTCAGATTATTATCGATAAAGAGCTGGAAGATGACGTGACGGATATTTTCGCGCTCATTGAAAACATGAAATTCCCTGTGGGTAAAGTACTTCCGATTTGCTCTTATTGCTGGCACGATGGAGATTCCATGGCGGATAATAATTCTTCCGCTTTTAATTTCCGCCTGATTGAAGGAACAACTAAATTGTCCCTGCATTCGCTGGGACGAGCTGTGGATATTAATCCTGTGCAAAACCCTGTTATTTATCCCAGCGGCATCGTTGCGCCTGCGGACGCGGCTTATGACCCGCAAAAAGCGGGAACTTTAAGCGCCGGGCATCAAGTGGTGGAAGAATTTTTAAAACGCGGCTGGCGCTGGGGCGGCAATTTTGAACAGCCTAAAGATTATCATCACTTTGAAAAAATATAAAAGTCTTAAGGCCAAAGGCCGAAGTGTTTAGGGCTGAAATAATAAAACTATAAAGGTCGTGAGATGATTACGCCGGTAAATCCTTTGTTGGCTTTCAGATATGCGGCGAGTGTCTTTGTAGAAATAACAACGGCGCTCTCTTTGCTGGAGGCATGTAACAAATAAAGATTTCTCCCCTGCCAGAGCGCGAAACCAACATGCGCCACATCAAGTCCTTCTTGCGCAGATGCAAAAGCAACAATATCGCCGTTTTTAATTTTTTCTTTACTGGCGATAAATTTGTTTTTATCAATAATTGCGAAAGTTTTACGGGAGAGATTTTTTTCCGCCGCGA
>JBFYYA010000109.1:0-4591 GCA_041310245.1 Syntrophaceae bacterium
GCGTCAGCGGCGTGGTTATCCGGGGTTTGGATAATAAAACCGCTTTTGATGTGATTAATCTGGGAAAAATGAGGGAAGGAAATATAGAATATCTCGATAAAATTCCTCCGCAGATATTAAAGCAGGTGCAGCGCCAAGACGCTCATTTGAGCGGTATAGTCATCGGTAAGGAAATGGCCAGGAATCTGGGCATTTTTCTATTGGACACGATTACCATTATTTCTCCCGTGGGAATTTCCACGCCGATGGGCATGATGCCGCGCATGAACAAGTACATTGTTGCCGGTATTTTTGAATCCGGCTTCTACGAGTATGATTCGACGCTGGCTTTTTTATCTTTGAAAAGCGCTCAGGATTTTTTACATATGGGAGATTCGGTCACGGGCATAGATATAATTGTTGACGATATTTACAAGGCGGATGTAATTGCCCGCAACATTCAAAACAAACTCGGATTTCCCTTTTGGGCCAATAACTGGATGCAGATGAACCGGAATCTTTTCGCCGCTCTTAAACTGGAGAGGCGCGTGATGTTCATTATCCTGAGTTTGATTGTTTTGGTCGCCGCCTTTAATATCATCAGCGCGCTGATTATGATTGTCATGGAAAAAAACAAAGACATCGCGATTTTGAAATCGATGGGCGCGACATCTTTCAGCATAATGAAAACATTTGTCTATCAGGGGCTGATTGTCGGCTTGCTCGGAACGTTTTTAGGCTGTGTTGCCGGTCTTGCCGTAGCTCTTAATCTGCAGAAAGTTTCTCTTTTTATTGAAAAAGTTTTCAATTTTCAGATTCTACCGGGCGATGTTTATTATTTGAGCGAACTTCCTTCGCAGGTCAATTACAGCGATGTGGCTATAATTGTTGTCGGCACAATGGTGATATGTTTCCTTTCCACAATTTACCCCTCGTTGAGAGCTTCGCGTTTGGATCCGGCGGAAGCCTTGCGCTACGAATAGAAGTTTTTGTAAAGGTAAAAAATGATCAGACTTAATAATTTGTCAAAAACTTTTTTAAAAGACGGCAACAAAATAGAGGTTTTGCGGGGACTGAATTTGGAAATCACCCGGGGAGAGTCGTTAGCTATGCTGGGTGTTTCCGGGGCGGGCAAAAGCACGCTCATTCATATTTTAGGCACGCTGGATCATCCGACAGACGGTTATTTGCATATTAACGGGTTGAATGTTTTTGAATGGGACGAAAAAAAGATGGCGCGTTTCCGTAACTCCACAATAGGTTTTATTTTTCAGTTTAATAATCTGCTTCCGGAATTTGACGCCCTGGAAAACGCCATGATGCCGGCCTTAATCGGCGGTATGTCTCCGAAACAGGCGTCGTCCAAGTCATTAAAACTACTGGAAGAAGTCGGGCTTAAGGACAGGCTGAAACACAAGCCGGGAGAGCTTTCCGGAGGAGAGCAGCAGAGGGTAGCCATTGCCCGCGCCCTGGTAATGGAGCCGGAAATACTGCTTGCTGATGAACCAACAGGAAACCTTGACACGGAGACGGGAAAAAAGATAGAAGACATTCTGGTTAATTTAAATAAGACAAGAAAGATCACTCTTGTTGTTGTAACGCACAATAAATTACTGGCAGAAAGGATGTCGCGCAGGATCAGGCTGCGTGACGGAAAAATTTATGATTATGAATAGAATTACACGTCATTTTAATTTAATCTGTTTGGCCATGCTGGTTTTATTGCTTCTTCCGGCGCAGGCGCAGGAAGTAAAAAAGATCACGGTGCTTCCTTTTGAAATTTACAGCAAAGAGAATAAGGCGGCTATCCAGGAATCGCTTTACAGAAAAATTATAGCGGAGCTGCAAAAAGAAAAACAATTAAGAGTTGTGCCGGCTGACTCTTTCCTGCGCAGCCAGGTAAAAATTAATGAGGGTTCCGCTGTTAACGCGGGCAGATCGCTCATGGCCGACTTTGTCGTAATGGGCAGCTTAACCAAGCTTGGCGAATCAATAAGCGTTGACGCTAAAGTAATAAATGTAAGAAGCGGCAAAGCCCTGTCGCCGATTTTTGTTCAGGGCAAGGGATTGGAAAGCCTCGATGATATAGCCGCACAACTGAAAACAGACGTTTTGGTGCAGACGGGATTGGTCGAAAAAATAGCGAAAGTTGAAATCAGCGGGAATAATAAAATTGAAGCCGTAGCGATTATTCAGCAGATTAAATCCAAGGAGGGAAGTCCCTATACCGAAAATAACATTACCGAGGATATAAAAACTATCTTTAAGATGGGTTTTTTCCTTGATGTCAGCGCTTCGGCAACAGACACGCCGGAAGGTAAAATAGTAACATTTACTGTTGTGGAGCGTGGTCTGATTACGGACATTCAAATTAAAGGCAATAAAAAGTTGAGCAAGTCAGATATTATGGAAGTTCTGACGATTAAAACCAGGGAAAATTTGAACCGGGAAAAAATCAAGTCGGATATCATAAAAATTAAAAGCCTTTATGACGCCAAAGGTTATTATAACGCCGAAATTATCGACGAGGTCGAACAAGATGGTCAAAAAGACTACCGCGTGATTCTGAACATCACGGAAAATGACAAGATTTACATTAAAACAATTAATTTTGAGGGCAATGAAGCTTTTTCCACAAAAGAACTGAAAAAGCTAATGACCACCGAGGAAAAGGGAATTTTAAGCTTTTTTAATGATAAAGGAATATTAAACCGCGATCAGCTTAAGCAGGACGTCGGCAAGATACACTCACATTATTTTAACAGTGGTTTTGTAAACGCTCAGCTAGCCGAGCCGGATGTGACCTATGATAAGAAAGGTCTGTATATAAAAATACAAATAAAAGAAGGCAAAAGATATAAATTTGGCGCTATTGCCATTTCCGGCGACCCCCTTCAAAAATCATACGGAGATCTATTTGCTTCTCTAAAAATTAAGGAAGGTGATCATTACAATAGAGAGAAAATTGTTAAGGATATAGATACTCTGATCCAAGCCTGTAATGATGAAGGTTACGCCTATGCTGATGTTGATCCTAACATTGATGTCCAAGATGAAAAACAGTTAGTTAATGTGGAATACCAGATCATAAAGGGCGAGCTGATTTTTATCAATCGTATTTCCATAAGCGGCAATACGATAACCCGCGATAAGGTGATTCGCCGTCAATTGTCAGTTGTGGAAGGAGACTTATATTCGAGCTCTAAACTCAAGGAAAGTTACGCCAGTCTAAACCGGATGCGCTATTTTGAAGAAGTTGATTTTCAGACCGAGAAGGGCGTGGAAAGAGATAAAATGAATATAAATGTCCGGGTTAAAGAAAAGAATACCGGAATGTTTATGATTGGCGCCGGTTACAGCGCGACGGAAAAGGCGGTTATTATGGCGCAAATATCTCAGAACAATTTTCTGGGTTATGGCCAGCAATTAAGCCTTAAAGCGTCTCTGGGCGGCACTACTACTAATTATGAATTATCTTTTATCGAACCGTGGCTTTTTGACATTCCTTTGTGGACTAAAACCAACCTTTGGAAATACACGGCAGATTATGACTCTTATGACCTGGATACTTATGGTTTCGGCCTTACTTTCGGTTATCCTCTTTGGGAAAAGATTGTTGGATATGCGGGCTATAGTTTCAGTTCCAATGATATTATTATTACAGATTCGACTGCTCCGCAAAATATTAAAGATCAAGAGGGAGAAAGAACAACCAGTGCCGTAACTTTAAGTTTTGTGCGGGATACAACTGATGACGCGATGTTACCGACCAAAGGAACCAGAGCAAATTTTTCGGTTATGTATGCCGGATTGGGTGGCGATGTAAAGTTAGTTAAATATTCGGCGGGTGTCAGCGCTTATTTTCCACTTTTCTGGGATATGGTATTTGTAACAAAAGGGCGCATGGGGTATATCCAAAATTTGGATGATTCAATAGATGATATACCAATTTATGAAAAATACGTTTTAGGCGGCATAACCACGATACGTGGCATGCGTTATATTGGACCAATTAACGGTGGAACTTCAGACGTTGAAGGCGGAACAACCATGATGCTTTTCAATCTTGAACTTATCTTTCCGCTTATTAAAAATGCCGGTATGATGGGCGCGGTTTTCTATGATGCGGGTAATTCTTGGAATTACGGCGGGGCATATAACTTTGGTGATTTGCGGCAGTCCGTAGGGGCCGGCATCCGCTGGTATTCACCAATCGGGCCTTTGAGACTGGAATACGGTTACCCGATTGATAATAAAGGCCTTGTCGATAACGACGGAGGCCGCTGGGAATTCACCATCGGCATGTTTATGTAATATAAAAACGGGTAAACAGTTATCCGTGAATAAATAAAAACAGGAGATCAAAAATGAAAAGAAATATTTTAGTAGTTTTGGCAGTTGCGTTGTTAATTTTTACATGGAGCGCCGGTTCTTCCGCGCAGGATAAAATTGGTTTTATCAACATGAGAGAAGTTATTCAAACCTCGAATGCCGGTAAAAAAGCGGGTGATGAAATGAAAAGAATAGCGGACCGCAAGCAAGCCGAAATTACCGCTTTGGAACGAGAACTAAAGTCGATGAAAGATGAGCTGGATAAAAAAAGTTCTGTTAT
>JBFYYA010000110.1:0-4952 GCA_041310245.1 Syntrophaceae bacterium
GTTAGTAGCGAATATTAATGACGAAGAAAACATTTTGCAAAAAACAGAAATTGCGGGACCGGGATTTTTAAATTTTTTCATTAAAGATTATATCTGGAAGAATAAGTTAAAAATAATTGAACAGAATAATGAAAAATTCGGAAAATTGTATATCGGAAATGGTAAAAAGGTTCAGATTGAATTTGTAAGCGCCAATCCCACAGGCCCGTTACATATCGGTCACGCGCGGGGAGCGGTAGTGGGCGATGTAATCGCCAATATGATGAAAACAGCGGGATACGACGTGACAAAAGAATATTATATCAACGATGCCGGTAATCAAATGAACAACCTGGGTAAATCCGTATTATTGCGTTTACGCGAATTAGCGGGTGAAAAAATCGATTTTCCCCAAACTTGTTATCAGGGTGAATATATTAAAGACATTGCCGCTCAAATTTTAAAAAGCGAACAAAATAAATATTTGGCGAAAGATAATGAAGATAAAAAAATATCATATCTGACGGATATCGCCGGGCGTATTATTCTAGAAGACATAAAAGGTGATTTAAAAGATTTTGGAGTCATTTTTGATGAATATTTCAGTGAAAGCAAGCTATACGAAAATGACGGTGTGGCAAAAATATTGGAAGACCTTAAAAAATCAGGATTTGTTTATTCCGATGGTGAAACTTTGTGGTTTAAAACATCTGAATTCGGCGATGAAAAGGATAGGGTGGTTGTGCGTAAAAACGGCGAACCGACTTATTTTGCCGCTGATATAGCTTATCACCATGACAAATTTTCCCGGGGTTTTGAATACATTGTCGATGTCTGGGGCGCGGATCATCACGGATATATTCCCAGAATGTACGCCGGAATTATGGCGTTAGGGCATTCTAAAGACAAATTAAAGATTATATTAGTGCAGCTGGTTAATTTGCTGCGCGCCGGAGAACCGGTAGCCATGTCCACCCGTTCAGGCGAATTTGTAACATTAAGAGAAGTTCTTGATGAAGTGGGTAAAGACGCGGCACGTTATAATTTTTTAATGCGGCGTTCAGACAGTCATTTAGATTTTGATCTGGAAGTGGCCAAAAGGCAATCGAATGAAAACCCGGTTTATTATGTGCAATACGCCCATGCGCGTATTTGTTCCATAATAAAAATGGCGGCGGAAAGAAATATTAAAGTACCATCATATCTTGATATTGATCCCGCGCTTCTCAAAGAACCGGAAGAGCTGGCATTAATCAAAATGATGTCGAGATATCCCGAAATAATTGAAGGAGCAGTCCGCTCGCTTGAACCTCACCGGATTACTTTTTATCTCAATGAAATTGCCGGTATATTCCATAGTTATTATAATAAAAATAAAGTTATTTCTGATGATAATCATCTGACCGCGGCCAGGCTGTTTTTTGTCAAGGCAATCCGTGTGATATTAAGAAACGCGTTGACGATATTGGGTGTAACCGCTCCGGAAAAAATGTAGAATTGAAGCAAAAGGTAAATCAATGGCTTCTAAAAACATTAAAAACTTTGAAATCAAACTGAAAAAAACCGGCATAGTAGTAATTATCGCGGGAATGACTGCTTTATTATGTTTGACTTTTTTACTTGGTGTTGAAGTAGGTAAAAGTCTCGATGCTTATCCTGAAAAAATATCCTCTTTGCCTAAGAAAATATTCGCATTAATTTCGCAGCCGGCAAAAATTGATCCGGATAGCTCTTTGGGTGATACAAAAGAAAAGGAAGAAAATGATTTATCTATTCAAGAAAAGCTTCCGCAAAAAAGATCATCTGATGAAAAAACGACTCCAGAAAAGGAATATACTAAAGTAGCATCAGATAAAACTGATGAAGACACAAAAAATACTTCGAGCAATAAGACAGAAATATCTGAAAATAAAGAAAAGAAGACAGCTGCAGATGTTAAAAAAACACATGATAAATATTATATTATTCACGCGGCCTCTTTTAAGGAAAAAGATAAAGCGTATATGCTTAATAAACAAATCGCTGAACTGGGCCTTAAGCCGACAATCATACCTGTGGAACTTAAAGCTAAGGGATTGTGGTATCGTGTAATTGTCTCTGGCTTGGAAAGTAAATCCAAGGCACAGTCCGTTGCTGATCAAATAGCAAAAAAAACCGGCTCAAAATGCACAATACGTGAAGTAAAAGTATCCGCGGATAAACAATAATAAACTCAAGGATTAACAATGTTTGAATCATTATCTAAAAAGCTTGATGATGTATTTAGAAAAATAAAAGGACGAGGGCTTTTAAAAGAAGAAGACATTAATGCCGCGCTCAAAGAAATACGTATGGCCCTTTTAGAGGCGGATGTAAATTTTAAAGTTGTCAAAGATTTTATTGATGATATCCGCGCCCGATCTGTCGGCAAAGAAGTTTTGGAAAGTATCACTCCCGGACAACAAATTGTCAAAATAGTTCATGAGCGTATTATTCAATTATTAGGAGGCGCGAGCGCTCATATTAAATTCGGATCAAAAATACCTTCTGTGCTTATGCTGGTCGGATTGCAGGGATGCGGCAAGACAACCACAGCGGTAAAATTGGCTAACTTTTTATCAAAAGATAAAAAAGTTTATCTTGTTTCTGCCGACGTTTATCGACCGGCCGCTGTGGAACAACTGGAAGTGCTCGGGAGAACTATTAAAGCAGGTGTATTTCCTCACAGAAAAGAAAAAAATCCGGTAAAAATTTGTATTGAAGCGGTTGAACAATCCAGGAAAGAAGGTTATGAAGTTTTAATTATAGATACTGCCGGACGATTGCACATCGACAATGAAATGATGCAGGAGTTATCCAATATAAAAGAAAATGTAAACCCGGCGGAAATTCTTTATGTCGCGGACGCAATGACCGGCCAGGATGCCGTTAACGTAGGTGCGAAGTTCAATGACCTCATCGGCATTGACGGGGTTATAATGACTAAAATGGACGGCGACGCGCGTGGCGGAGCCGCGCTTTCGCTGAAAGCGGTTATCGGAAAGCCAATAAAATTTATTGGAATCGGTGAAAAAATCGAAGCGCTCGAGGTATTCCATCCGGAAAGAGTTGCCTCACGAATTTTAGGAATGGGGGATATTCTATCTTTAGTGGAAAAAGCGCAAGCTTCATTCGATGAAAAAGAAGCGATTCAACTGCAAAGAAAGATAAAAAAGAATGAATTCACTCTGGAGGATTTCCGAAATCAGATTAAACAGATAAAAAAAATGGGGCATTTAAATGATGTTATCGGGATGATTCCGGGAATGAATAAGGTAAAAAATCTGCAAAACGCCCAGCCGGATGAACAAGAACTGGTAAAAACAGCGGCAATTATCGATTCAATGACCAGAAAAGAAAGGCTTAATTATCAGATTATTGACGGCCGGCGCCGTAAGAGAATAGCGTTAGGAAGCGGGACAACTGTCCAAGATGTAAACAGATTACTTAATAATTTTGTTCAGATCAGGAAAATGATGTCGAAATTTTCGCAGAAAGGTTCCATGAAATCGTTAATGAGGAATTTCCCCTTTTAAAATCAAAAAATCTATGCTAATGAATAAAAAAGTATTTATAATTATTACTTAAGGAGGTTTAATTCAAATTAAATGGCGGTTAAGATTCGACTAACTCGTATGGGCTCGAAAGGGAAGCCCTTTTACAGAATTGTAGCAGCAGATACAGATTTTCCCAGAGACGGAAGATTTTTAGAAATTTTAGGTAATTACGACCCTAAAAAAAATCCGGCGGAAATCATCGTTAAAGAAGACCGTGTCAGGGATTGGCTGGCCAAAGGCGCTAAACCAACATTAACAGTCTCTAATTTGCTGAAAACAAAAGGAATTCAGGCATCGGTTAAGTAATTGTTTTAAATGAGGAATAAGTTAAATAAGCTTAACGATAATTATTAACAACATAGCCTAAACAAAATTGCAAGTAGCGAATGATGGATGGTCCCCCAACGAATTAATAAAAATCAGTGGAGGTTATGACGATGAAAGAGTTGATCAAGTACATAGCTCAAGCTTTGGTAGATGGTCCGGACAAAGTTGAAGTGACTGAAGTTGTCGGAGAGCAAACATCTGTAATTGAATTACGCGTCGCAAAAGAAGATTTAGGCAAAGTTATCGGCAAGCAGGGCAGAACGGCTAAAGCAATAAGGACAATTTTAAGCGCGGCTTCCGCTAAGCTAAATAAGCGTTCTGTTCTGGAAATAATCGAATAGCGGGAGATGGATTTCTTTGTCCTGGGAAAAGTCTTAAAAACCCGTGGTTTACACGGATGTTTAAAAGTAATGTCTTATGCCCAGAAACAGGATGTATTTGAAGGTCTAAAACATATTTTCGTTGAGAAATCGCCGGGACAAAAGAAAGAATATCAAGTTAAAAAAATAGAGAGATCTGGTAAATTTCTTTTTTTACAGCTTAATGAAATAAACGATCTTGATGCTGCAGCATCTTTAGTGGGCTGCAGTATTTTTTTGCCCAAAGAGCTACTTCCACCACTTCCGGAGGGGGAATATTACTGGTCAGACATCATCGGGCTTGAAGTGGTTAACCAGGACGGTAGAATTTTGGGAAAGATAGAATCTATTTTTCCCACGGGAAGCAATGACGTGTATGTTTGTAAAGATGGAAAAAAGGAAATACTTCTTCCGGCGATAGCTGATGTTATCGATAAAATTGACATAAAAAACGGTTTTATGAAAGTAAATTTGCCGAAAGGACTATAGAAAAATTGATAAGATTTGATGTACTTTCCATATTCCCTGAAATGTTTCAGTCTCCGCTTAATTACAGCTTGTTAAAAAAGGCTCAGGACAAGGGTTTAATTCAGTTTTCTTTTCATAACATTCGCGACTGGGCTCAGGATAAACACAAGATGACCGACGACGCACCGTATGGAAGCGGTTGCGGAATGGTAATGAAGGTTGAACCAGTAGAGAAAGCCCTGCA
>JBFYYA010000111.1:0-6056 GCA_041310245.1 Syntrophaceae bacterium
CGCGACCGCTGAAAAACCAATTAACTAATCAGGAAAAGCTATGTTGTTTCTTAAATATGATAGCCGTAATTATCGTGACTTTGACTGGGCGCTCCTGGCAATTGTGCTTTCCATTTGCGCGATAGGAATTATAAACATTTACTCCGCGGGGCACAGCTACGGCGGCGCGGGAGAACAATCGCCTTTTTATATAAAGCAACTTCTGTGGATATTGCTTGGATTAATCGCGATGATTGTCGCGTTTCTTGTCGATTACCGGTTTCTTGCCCGCGGCGCTTACGCGATTTTTGGAATCACCATCGCTCTTTTGGTGCTTGTTCATCTTTTCGGCTACACCATGCATGGTTCACAAAGATGGATTTCTATAGGCGGTCTTGTGATCCAGCCTTCTGAACTGATGAAAATCGCTATTATTCTTGTCCTGGCCAGATATTTTGAAGATCATAAGTCCGCACCTTACAAATTAAGACAGCTTTTCATCCCCGCGCTTATTGTTTTGCTTCCTTTTGTGCTGATTCTGAAACAGCCGGACTTGGGCACGGCGCTGATAGTCCTGCTTATATCCGTTTCTGTTATTTTCTTTATCGGGGTCAACTGGAAATCTTTTCTTATCGCGCTTTCCGGAGTTTTGTTATCAGTTCCTATCGTGTGGCACTTTCTGAAAGATTATCAAAAAGAGAGGTTGATCATTTTTTTTAATCCGGAAAGAGATCCGCTGGGCGCCGGCTATCACATTATTCAATCGACAATCGCGATCGGTTCAGGAGGCCTTCTGGGAAAGGGTTTTTTAAGCGGCTCGCAGACGCAGTTAAAATTCTTACCGGAGCAGCAAACGGATTTTGTGTTTTCCGTTTTCGCCGAAGAGTGGGGATTTATCGGTGGATTTATTTTACTCATTTTGTTTATGTCGCTTATTTTGTGGGCTTTTAAAATTGCCTTGCACGCGCGGGACTTATTAGGCACTATTATAGCGTTTGGAATAGCTTCGCTTCTTTCCTGGCAGGTATGTATTAACATAGGGATGGTTCTGGGGGTGCTGCCGGTAGTCGGCATTCCGCTTCCTTTTTTAAGCTACGGCGGCTCGGCCATGGTTTCCTTAATGGCAGGCATTGGATTATTGATGAATATCAACGCGCGAAGATTTATTATGCATAAATAAATTTCTGTGCTATTTTAGGCAACTGAAAATTTACATCTATTTACCATGAGAAAATAAGGCAGGAGGCATATAGGTCATGTGGGAGAAAAAGCAGGAAAGCGAAGAAATAAAAGCTATTTTGGGCAAAGGCGCCGAATTCACGGGTAAGCTGATTTTTGAAGGCTCGGTCCGTATTGACGGTGATTTTCAGGGAGAAATCAGCGGACAGGGCTCGTTGATTGTCGGAGAAGGCGCCATGGTAAAAGCGACAATTGCCGTTAAAAGTATTTATATCAGCGGTGAAGTTCAGGGGACTGTCAAAGCTAAAGAGAAAGTTCACATTCATTCCACCGGCAAGTTTTCAGGTGATATAAATACGCCTGTTTTTGTGATGGAAGAAGGCGCTTTTTTTGAAGGAAAATCGCATATGGACGAGCAGGATCAGAGAAAAATACTTGATGCTCAAGGTGATAAATAATTCTTCAATTCCTTAAGGTCATTGCAAACAATAAAGTAATATAATCAGGAACATAGGCTTTCGAAGGCTTTTTCTTTTTGCCGCTTCTAAAAAATTAGACTGCCGGTCATAAAAAAGCTTGACAAGCAGGTGGGCTTATGTTTATTAACAGCTCGAGTTTTGGGTATCAATAAGTAAGGTTTCCCCCTGCGTTAACATTACAAATATTCAAAACATCCAAAGTACAACAACAATTTTTTTCGAGGTAATGCTTACTGATGAAAGCCGCCGGGTGAACAAACAAAATGTTCAGCAGCCGGCTTTTTTTATGCAACAACAGCGAGGTAAAGAATGGTTAATGTCATCCCCGATATAACGCTTTTATACCAGATGGCGATTTTTTTGGCTCTGGTTTTCGTTCTTAATATTTTGCTTTACAAACCCATCCTGAAAATTATCGACCGCCGCAAAAAACAGCTCGATGAGCTGGAAAATGAAATTAAACTTTTTAACGACTCAGTAGACAAAAAAGCGTCCGAGTACGAAGAAAAGTTAAAACAGGCAAAAGCCAGCGCTTCCGAATTAAAAAAGGAAATAATTCTGGAAGGCAACGAACAGGCAAAAAAAATCGTTGACGCCGTGCGCGGTGAAATTCCCGCCCTGACTCAGCAATTTCAGCAAAAAATCGATAAGGAAATTACCGCCGCCCGGAAGATTCTGGACGAACAATCCAAAAAAATATCTGTGGATATCGCGCAAAAAGTTCTCGGAAGGAGTGTCAGATGAAAAAAATCTTCCGGTCAAAATTACTTACCTCTTTTTTAGCATTTTTGTTTATCGCGCTTTACGCGGGCTTTGTTTTTGCCGCGGGCGGTGAAGGAACTCATCATGGCAAAGACGAATGGATTGAGCTTGCCTGGAAAACATTTAATTTTCTTATACTGATGGGGTTTTTATACTGGCTTTTGGCGGACAAAATAAAAGCTTTTTTCGTTGACCGGCGCAAAGATATAAAGGAAACCCTGGAAAACACGGCAACACAAAAAACAGAAGCTGAAAAAAAATACCGTGACTACGCGGAAAAAATCGACAAGGCCTCCGCGGAAATAGACGGCCTTTTTGAAATGATTAAAGCCCAGGGCGTTGCCGAAAAACAGAAAATAATTGATGACGCCAAAAAAGTAGCGCAAAAAATGAAAGAAGACGCGCAGGCGCGCATTGAACAGGAACTGCAAAAGGCTTCTGCTCAGTTGCGCGGAGAAGCGGTTCAGCTTTCTGTTAAAATGGCGGAAGATATATTAAAGAGAAACATTACCGAAAAAGATCATGAAACCATGATCAAAGAATATCTTGATAAGGTGGTGACTAAAAATTGATCAGCAACATCTCCAAGCGTTACGCGAAAGCTTTTTTCGAAATCGCGGCAAATGAAAAAAAACTAGAGGAGTTTTACGCTGAGCTTAGCAGTTTTTCTTCGATGATCACGCAAAACAAAGCTCTCAAGGAATTTTTAGCCAATCCGATAATTGAGCAGGATAACAAAAAGGCCGTGGTGGAAAAGCTCATCAGCAAGCTTAATTTTTCTAATTTAACGGTAAATTTTATAAAGCTGCTTGTTGATAAAAGACGAATCGACACCTTGCCGGACATTGAAACCTGTTACCGCCAGTTAATGGATGAAGCTTTGAAAACAGTGAGAATTAACGTAAAAACGGCTTTCCCGATGTCAGGGAAGATGCAGGAATTCATAACTTCCAATATGGAAAAAATAACAGGGCGCAAAGCCGAGATTACCGTCGAAACAGTGCCGGATCTTTTAGGCGGCGTGGTCATCGGTGTAGGTGATACGCTTTACGACGGCAGCGTAAGAACCCAACTGAATAATATGAGAAATCTCTTAGGGGAGGCATAATAAAGCATGGATACAATCAGAGCGGAAGAAATCAGTCAAATTATCTCTGAGCAAATTAAAAGCTACGAGAAAAAGCTGGATATAAGCGAGACGGGGACCGTCCTGTCCGTCGGTGACGGCATTGCCAGAGTTTATGGGGTGCAAAACGCCATGGCGATGGAGCTTTTGGAATTTCCCGGCGGAATCCTGGGCATGGTTCTAAACCTGGAAGCCGACAACGTCGGTGTCGCCGTTCTGGGCGAAGTGACCCACATTAAAGAGGGTGACATTGTCAAAAGAACAGGAAAAATCGCGCAGGTTCCGGTGGGCGAAGGTCTTTTAGGACGCATCATTGATGCCACAGGAACTCCGTTGGACGGCAAAGGCCCTATTGATACAAAGGAATTCCGCCGTATAGAAATGGTCGCTCCCGGTGTTATTCAGCGTCAGCCGGTTAATGAACCGATGTACACGGGGCTTAAAGCTATTGACGCGATGACCCCCATCGGCCGCGGCCAGCGTGAACTGGTTATCGGCGATCGCCAGATTGGCAAAACCGCCATCTGCGTCGATTCCATCATCCGCCAGAAAGATACCGGCGTTAAATGCATTTATGTCGCCATCGGCCAGAAAAAATCCACCGTGGCACAGGTTGTGGAAAGACTGCGCCAGCACGACGCCATGTCTTACACCTGCGTGGTTGCCGGTTGCGCTTCCGACCCCGCCACTCTTCAGTATATCGCGGCTTACGCCGGTTGCAGTATCGGTGAGTATTTCCGCGATAACGGCCAGGACGCCTTAATAATTTATGATGACCTCTCCAAGCAGGCCGTCGCTTACCGTCAGATTTCGCTTCTGCTGCGCCGGCCCCCCGGACGCGAAGCGTTCCCCGGTGATATTTTCTACAACCATTCACGTCTGCTGGAACGCGCGGCGCGTGTCAGCGCTGATCTGGGCGGCGGATCGCTCACCGCTCTGCCGGTTATTGAAACCCAGGCCGGCGACGTTTCGGCATACATCCCGACCAACGTTATTTCGATTACCGACGGCCAGGTTTATCTGGAACCAAGCTTGTTCTTCTCCGGTATCCGCCCGGCAATCAACGTCGGTTTGTCCGTCTCCCGCGTTGGCGGCGCGGCGCAGGTGAAAGCCATGAAACAGGTGGCCGGCACGTTGAAACTTGACTTGGCTCAGTATCGAGAACTCGCGGCTTTCGCGCAGTTTGGCTCTGATCTGGATAAATCAACGCAGGCACAGCTCGACCGCGGTGTGCGTCTGGTGGAATTATTGAAACAGCCGCAGTTCGCGCCCATGTCTTTGGCCAAGGAAGTTGTCGTTCTCTTTGCCGGAACCAGAGGATTCATCGATAAGTATCCAATCGATAAGGTCCACGAGTATGAACGGCAACTCTTGAGTTTCGCGGAGAATAAGTACGCCGATATCATGAAGGATATTGAAGAACAAAAAGTTATCTCTCCGGAACTGGAAAAGAAAATGAAGGAAATGCTGACCGCTTTCGATTCCGCTTTTGTTGCTGATTAAGAAATTAAGCTTTTGAGGAGAATATTTAGGTGGCCTCTCTTAAAGACATAAAAAATAAAGTAAGCGCCGTTCAAAAAACGAAGCAGATAACGCGCGCCATGAATATGGTGGCGGCGTCGAAGTTCAAAACGGCGCAGATGCGGATGGATAACTTCCGTCCCTACGCCGGAAAATTTATGGATGTGCTCAATTCCCTCGCCCTGCGCGCAGAAAGCATTTCCCATCCGCTTTTGGCGGTGCGTGAACCAAAGCGCATCAGGGTTATCTGCATGACTTCTGACCGCGGACTTTGCGGCGGATTTAACACCAATATCATTAAGGCGACGGAAAGGTTTTTGCGCGACAAAACCAACGAAGGCAAAGAAGTTGCGATGATCAATGTCGGGCGCAAAGGCAGAGATTTTTTCCGGAAAAAAGCTAAAATAATCGGTCAATGGGTTGATCTTTTAAACAAGTTTGACATGACGCTGGCTGCTTCCATTTCCAGCGAAGTGATCACGCCTTTTATCAAAGAAGAATATGACGAGCTCTATCTGATTTATAATCAGTTCGTGAACGTTTCTGTCCAAAAACCCACGGTCGTCCGGTTGTTCCCATTGCCCTCAATAGGCCAGGATGTTGATTCCGAGCCGGACAGGCTGCTGGATTATTTATACGAACCTTCGGAAGAAGCGCTTTTGCAGAAGCTTTTGCCGATGTATGTGCATGTGCTTGTTTACCGGGCTCTTCTGGAAACATCCGCCGGTGAAAACGGCGCCAGAATGGCGTCCATGGACAACGCGACAAGTAATTGTGAGGAATTAATTCGTTCATTAACTCTTAAAATGAATAAAGCAAGGCAGGCTGCTATTACCGCGGAGCTGATGGATATCGTAGGCGGTACCGAAGCTCTGTCAAAAGGATAAAGAACCGCAGCAGGTTGCCGTAAGTATAATATAAGTAAATACGACTATTGTTAAGGAGATAGTTATGAATGTTGGAAAGATTGTACAAGTAATTGGTCCGGTTGTTGACGTGGCTTTTGAAGA
>JBFYYA010000112.1:0-4332 GCA_041310245.1 Syntrophaceae bacterium
GGGGCATCGGCGTGATCGCCACAGCCGGAATCGCGCATTTGGCGGATGATTTAAACTCTAATTTTATAGAGGCCAACAACAGAGTATTTGCCGAAGAAATCAGAAAAGCAAAATCCCTTACCAGGGGAATCATCGGCGTGAATATAATGGCAGCGCTTTCCAATTATGCCTCGCTGGCGAAAGTGGCCATAAAAGAGAAAGCTGATATCATTTTTTCCGGCGCCGGATTGCCTTTAAGCCTTCCTTCGCTTTTGCCGGAAGGAAATGTTACCACAAAGCTCGTGCCTATTGTTTCCTCCGCGAAGGCTTTAGCGCTGATCGCGCGCCGCTGGATTGGCAAATTTAACTATTTTCCGGACGGCGTGGTTATTGAAGGGCCGTTGGCCGGCGGGCATTTGGGTTTCAAAAAAGAAGATATACTTAAAGAAGAGTATTCCCTGGAAAAACTTGTTCCCGATGTTGTGGCACAGGCCAAAGAGCTGGAAGAGAAACACGGCAAGCCTGTTCCGGTAATTGCCGCCGGCGGGATTTATAGCGGCGCAGATATCCATAAATTTATTAAAATGGGTGCCTCCGGCGTGCAGATGGCCACGCGCTTTGTGGCGACTCATGAATGTGACGCTAGCGATGAAATAAAAAACGCCTACGTTAACGCCAAAAAAGAAGACATTGTCATTATCGAAAGCCCCGTCGGAATGCCCGGCAGAGCTATTCGAAATCAATTTCTTGATGATGTGGCGAGCGGCCACAAAAAACCTTTTAAGTGCCCTTTCCATTGCATTGCAACTTGCAACATGAAAACCGCGCCTTACTGCATTGCCAATGCCTTATGCAATGCCACCGAAGGTAAGCTTGCGGAAGGTTTTGCCTTTGCCGGACAGAATGTCTGGCGTGTTGATAAAATTGTTCATGTGAGCGAACTCATGCAGTCACTGCAGGATGAGTATGCAGAAGCCACAAAAGAATAATTTAAAAAATTGCCGCAACTGTTCGTCCGCAAGAAAATAAATTATTTAGTTAGCATTGAAAGTATCGCACGCCTGAAAATTGCCCTGTTCAAATCCGCGCTTGAACCAGCTGACGCGCTGGGCCGAACTGCCGTGCGTAAATGAATCGGGCACCACATAACCCTGCGTCTTTTTCTGGATGCGGTCATCGCCTACGGCGCTGGCGGCATTAATGCCTTCCTCCAGATCGCCTTCTTCCAGAATATCGCGTTTTTTCTGCGCCTGATGCGCCCACATACCGGCCAGACAATCAGCCTGCAATTCCAGCAGTACGTTTAATTTATTTTTGTCGGCTGCGCTTGATCGCGCCTGAAGCTGAGTTACTTTTTGAATAATTCCCAGTTGCCTCTGCACGTGGTGGCCTATCTCATGGGCAATGACATACGCCTGAGCGAAATCGCCGGAAGCGCCGAAGCGGGAATGCAGCTCATCAAAAAATGCCAGATCCAGATAAACTTTCTGGTCAGCCGGGCAGTAAAAAGGCCCGGTTGCCGATTGGGCAAAACCGCAGGCGGAATCCACCGCGCCGGAAAACAAAACAAGCTTGGGTTCCTGATAGGTGCGTCCTGCGTTACTGAACTGCTCGTTCCAGACGTCTTCTGTTTCCGCCAGAACCACGGCAACAAAATTGCGCATATCATCATTGGCGGCAGGCTGAGCGCTTTCTTCTATAGTTGTCGATGAAGGCAGGCCTTGGCCGACCTGCTGCAAAACCATAGTAGGATCTACGCCTAAAAGGAGGCTAACAACAACAATGGCCACCAGCCCCAGGCCGCTTATGCCCCCCACTTTCGCGCCGCGCGAGACACGCATTCCCCGGCGGTCTTCCACGTTATCGCTTTGCCTTTCGCCTCTCCAGCGCATCTTTTTGCCCCCTTGAAATTAAAAGTTTATTATTGTCTCAAAATTATTTGGTGATTTTAAGCCAACATTTTGAAACCTGCAACTGGTAATTATTAAAAAATTACCGGTGCCATTAACCCCTTGTAATTGAATGCAAAAATCCTTCGATTGCGTTGAGGCAGGCTTGCGGTTCAGCCTGTAAAATAAAGTGCGGGGAATCAATCTTTATTATTTCTACCAAAGGCGCGGCTTTTTTGATTTCTTCGGCGCAGGAAGCGGGCACCACCCGGTCAGTTATAGCCTGCAGATAGCAGCAGGGAATTTTTATTTTTGCAAGCCATTTGGTTACGTCAACTTCGTTGATAATTTTCAGCCGGTGCTGCATGACGCGCGCGGGAACCTTCGCGTGAACTTTTTTCCAAAGAGGCTTTAGTTTATCAATCAGCTTATCATCGCCGATAACAACTCTGAAAAAACGTTTTGGCATTTCCGGTTTGACGAGCATGGGCAGACGCAAAAAGCGCATCACGCGCCAGGCAACCGGGCGAGGCGATTTGGCAAAAGTCGCGCACAGAATAAGCGCCTTGGCTTTGACGCGGCCCGAGCCGATCATTTTAATAGCGACGGGACCGGAAAAAGATTCGGCAATTACAATAGGCGGCTTGCCCTCCGGAATTTGCCCGGCGGCGCACTCCACTGTTTCATCAAAAGATAAAAGCCTGTCTGTTGGGTAGCGGACAATGGTGATTTTTGTTTCCCTGGACAAAAAAGGCGCAAGCGGCTCAAAGGACAATCCTGTGCCGTCCATGCCCGGCATAAAGACCAGATGCTGATTTCGCAAAGAAGACATTTTTATCAATTCTAACGCCAAAACAGATTTATCAGTATGGTGATAATGATGCTCAACAAAATCATGGAGACGACGGGAATAAATATTTTGCTGCGTTCGGTTTCAATGCTGATGTCACCCGGCAGTTTGCCGAACCAGTTTATCAGCCATGGGGCTAAATGATAAATCAGCCCCATGGCGATTAAAATTATTCCCGCAGTTATGAGCCAGCGCGCCATTTTTGTCCTTCAGTCAAATCAACGCGCATGAGACATTCTGGATATTCTATTCGTTCATTGCGTATTCGCCATTTAAGGCAAACACATATTTTTTCCAGAGGCGGTTGTACTGCTCATCATCCCCTTGCGCTTTAATCAGCATAATTTCTTTGCAGTAAGCGCGCTGTTCTTCTTTGGTGTTGTGCATGCCGTAAATAGCCAGCGCGAAACGCGCAAAGTCGCGCACCATGAAATCAAAGAGTTGATTAATGATATCGTCATCAACTTTGTCGAATTTCGCTTGCTCCAGAATCAGCTGGCCGTAAACAACAATCGAGAACATCTCGCCCAGCGGCAGAGAAAAAGAAGGATCCATATCCTGCGCTTTATCCGGCCCGGCCTTTTCGAGCAGTTCTTTAAAGAGATTTATCTGTTTGATGAAGATAGCCACATTCGGCAGCTTGCTGTTGGCGGCAAAGACCGGTTTGTAATCATGGAACTGGACACTGCCCAGGCCTTTGGTCGGCCCCTGGTTGAACAGGAACATATCGTCTTTGGTCGATAAGTCGGGATTGACGGGCTTATATTCTTTGGGATTGAAAAAATAATTTTTCATAAATTTGCGGATGAGCTGGATGTTGACATGCACCGTGCCTTCAAGCTTGGAAGGTCCGCGCACATCGGCGGCAGCCAGCGAAAAATAAGTGTCTTTTTCAAAGCCCCTGGCGGCAATCACATCCCAAAGGAGATTGATAACTTCTTCCGCCTGCAGAGTAACTTTCATTTTGCTGGTCGGATTATAAAGTAGATAACGGCGGTCATCGGCACTGGCGTTGCGGAAATAATCCGTGGCGCGGCGTTGATAAAGCTTCATGCCGATAATGCGCAACCAGGCTTCCATAAAATTTTTCCGGACATGCGGCATGTCGGTTACCGGCAGGCCATAGAGGACCCGGTTGGCCGCGTGTGTTATCGCTTCGTAAAAGCAATGTTCGGTAATGCCGATGGACCCCGGCCCGATGTTAAACTTGCCGATGTTCACCGTATTGAGCGATGAATCCCACGCGTGCGATCCGCGCGAAAGAATATCGTCTTGGATAATGGGGTAATCATGCAGCGCGAACTGGGAAACATACTGCTGGTGGGAAATGACGTTTCCTTTTAGCTCATATGCTTTGTTATGGAAATTGGTGATAAAGAAGGTGTAGTCGTCTGTGCCGTCTTTCACCTTGCCCAGCGTGGAGACCATTTCCGCCTCGTTGCCGTTGCCGATGTAATATTTTTCCCCTTTGGCCACCCAGGCGCCGTCGCCTTGCGGTGTGAGCGTGGTCTCTGTGGAATAGATATCCGCGCCGTGTGTCTTTTCCGATAAACCGAAAGCGAAGATCGCGCCTTTTTTCAAAAGCTCCGCCGCTTTCTTTTTGGCTTTTTCATT
>JBFYYA010000113.1:0-6388 GCA_041310245.1 Syntrophaceae bacterium
GCAGGACCGGTTACGGACAAAATCGCTCCGATCTTGATGGGAGGCGCGGCAAAAACTGTACCAGCGAA
This sequence comes from Syntrophaceae bacterium, assembly GCA_041310245.1. GTDB lineage: Bacteria > Desulfobacterota > Syntrophia > Syntrophales > Smithellaceae > UBA4810. The sequence continues at coordinate 69 of JBFYYA010000113.1, forward strand.
CAAAACAAGAACCATTGAAACAAAACACATTCTGAAAATATTTTTTATCATAATCCCCTCCTTGTAATGACATTATTATTAGAAAATAAACAAAAACCTTTGAGATTTTCAGCTGTTTCTAAATCATAGATAAAAATTTGTGTCAAACAAAAAAAGTTAAAATATTAATGATATAGGCAAGCTAATTTATTAAGAAGTTTTTGGTTTATGAAACAACAGGAAACTTAACGGTGCATGTTTTTCCCTGCCCTTGCCTGCTTTCAAACGATATATCGCCTCTGTGCTCCTGAATCATTTCATAAGAGATACCCAAAACCAATCCGGTTCCTTTGCCTACTTCCTCGGTTTGGTTCATTTTAATTTAAGCTTCTTCCAACTCCGGGATTGCTTGATTCTCCATTGTTACTTCGCTTGTAATTAACGGCACCTCTTCCACTGCCCGTAATTTTCCCTGAAGAGTTTTTGATTTTTTACGTGCATCATCGACAGTGGTAACAGCCTTTTCCAGCCTGTCTCTTACGGCATCAAGGGTATCACCAAATTTTGTAAACGCCGTTTTAACTTCCCCCAAAACTTTCCATACTTCGCTTGATCGTTTCTGTATCGCGAGAGTACGGAACCCCATCTGCAGGCTGCTTAAAAAAGCGGAAATCGTTGTGGGACCTGTTATTGTTATCTTATATTCACGTTGAATTTTTTCAAAAAGGCCGGGAATGCGCAGAACTTCGGCGAAAAGACCTTCAAAAGGCAAAAACATTATGGCAAAGTCCGTTGTATTGGGAGGATCGATATATTTGGCACTGATATCCTTGGCGAATCTTTCAATCTTCGCTTTGAGGCTTTTCGTGTAAGTCTCGATTTCGCTAATATCACCTTTTTCATAAGCATCGATTAAAGACATGTAATCTTCTGTCGGAAACTTCGCGTCAATAGGAAGCCAGAGAAAACTGCCTGAATCATCTTTACTGGGAATCTTTACCGCGAATTCAACATGGTCAGGGCTTTTTTCTTTCGTTTTGACGTTTTTGTCGTATTGAGCGGGAGTCAAAATCTGATCGAGAATGGCGCCCAGCTGGCCTTCACCTAATACCCCTTTTGTCTTAACGTTTAGTAAAACTTTTTTCAGATCACCAACCCCGCTGGCCAGGCTCTGCATTTCGCCCAGGCCTTTCTGAACCTGTTCCAGCCGCTCGCTTACCAGCTTGAAAGCTTCCCCCAACCTGTTTTCCAAAGTAGTATGAAGTTTTTCGTCGACTGTTTTGCGCATCTCTTCAAGCTGATGGGCATTATCTTCTTGAATATTTTTCAGTTTGGCATCCACAACAAGGCGCACGGCTTCCATCTTTTGTTCTACGGAATCTCCAAATCCTTTAAGCGAAATGGATAATTCTCCTCTTTGCTCCCGGGATTGCGTTTGCGCCTCAGCGCGGAATTTCACGATTTCGTCTCGCACGGAGCTTTCCGTACGCTCCTGCAGGTTTTTCAAAACATCGAGCTTCCCCTCCAGCGGTGAAAAAACCGAACTTTCTCTCCTTAACTGCCAGATAAGCAAAAAAACAATGACAATCAGCAATCCCATAATTATGTAGATAAATATTTCCATCATCTCTTTTGGGCCTTTCGCCTTCGGTCTTAAGCCTTTACCCTAGAACACTCTGCGAAAATCTTTGTCTTTGATTATTGTCGTAAAAGCCGCGTCCACTAATCGATAAGAACGCCTTTCTAATTCAGGAACTTTATCCGTTCCCGCGGGCGCCATTTTCACGGTGAATTCTTTGTCTAATTTTGTTTCACCATTTTTGAAGACCAGCGCTTTGAATTTAAATTCCTGATCCGTCATTGACGTAAGTATCAGCTGAAATTCGGAAACGCCCTTGGGCGCCCTGTATGCCCCCGGTCCGGGCGCTCCCCACCAGTAGCGGTGATGATAGTAGCGATCATCACTCAAATAATCGACCACTTTCACACCGATATGGCGGAACGCTTTCTGAAAACAATACCAGTAATAGCTTTCCAGTGTCGCGTTTCCTTCATACATGTATTTATTATCCGCACTGTAATAACCCCAGGACTTGGTATTCTGCGCCTGATTTTGAAAAGAGGCCAGCACCACTTTCTTTCCTTTAAAATAACTGTAATCAGAAGCGCGAAAAGAAGGAGAATATTTTTCATAGCTCATGCTGACTTTGGTGCCGCCGGTAGTCGCGCAACCGGCAAAAAAACAGGCAGCAACGATTAAAAGACCTATTTTGCACATTATACTTATTGTTTTCATAACTTTAGCGCCTCCTTTAGGTTGTTTACGAAATTTTTTATAAACAATTAAACTTTGCTATTTCTGATAAATATAACGGTCAAAAGACAGGTGTGTCAAGCAAAATGACCTTTACGTAAGCATCTGATAAATTAACTAAACCTGCTGATAACGGCACGGGTATATTGAAAGTTGCATAATTCAACTCTTTTGGGTATAAGCCGGACATCTGTTTTTGTTATTACACAGACGCAAAACATTCAGAAAGTTCAAGGAAAATCATGGCCGACAGAATTGAAGTGGGGTTTAAAAATGGCATTCGCGACGCGCTGGGAGAAAAGACGAAAAAACGCATCGCTTTGAATCTGGGCATGCCGGTGGAGTCTGTGTCCACCGTCGAGGTGTATACGATTGATGGCGGTCTTTGCGATTCAGAGCTTCAGTCGGCGGCGGCAGGACCGCTTTCCGACCCGGTGATTCAGGAATACGCCGTCAACCGGCCGCTCGCGAGCGGCTTCGACTGGCTCATTGAAGTGGGCTTTCGCCCCGGCGTGACCGACAATGTCGGCAAGACGGCGCGCGAAGCGATTTCGCTATTGCTTGGCGAACGACTGGGCGCGCGTAAAAACAGCGTTTATACCTCGCGCCAGTATCTGATTTCCGGGTCCATCACCAAAATCGATGCGGAGCGGATCGCCTCGGATCTTCTGGCGAACGATCTCATCGAACGCCATCAGGTAGTGGGCAAGGATAAATTTGACTTTACAAACGGTCTGCCTGCGGTCGTGCCGCAGGTTACGGGAAAAGATGAGCCGCGCGTGGAGCAAATCAATCTGACCAGCCTCGACGCGTGCGCGCTTTTAAAAATCAGCTCAGAAAAACTTCTGGCGCTCAACCTCGAAGAGATGCAAGCGATCGCCAAATACTTTGCCGATCCGTCCGTTCTCAAAGCCCGTCAAAAAATGGGGCTCAATGAAAACACGACCGACGTGGAGCTCGAATGCCTCGCGCAGACCTGGTCGGAGCACTGCAAGCATAAAATTTTCAACAGCCGCATCGAATACAATGACGGCCGCACCAAAAAAATCATCAACTCGCTTTTTAAAACCTATATCAAGGGCTCGACGGCGAAAATCCGCAAAGCCAAAGGTAAAAAAGACTTCTGCCTGTCGGTGTTTGTCGATAACGCAGGCGTCATTCAGTTCAACAGCGAACATAACCTGGTTTTCAAAGTTGAAACGCACAATTCACCCTCGGCGCTTGATCCCTACGGCGGCGCCCTCACCGGCATCGTCGGCGTCAACCGTGATCCATTCGGCACTGGCATCGGCGCGAAACTCATTTTCAACACGGATGTTTTTTGCTTTGCCTCACCCTTCCACAAAAAGAAGCTGCCGCCCCGCATCCTGCACCCACGCCGCATTTACGAAGGCGTGCGCGAAGGCGTGGAACACGGCGGCAATAAAAGCGGTATTCCCACAATCAACGGCAGCATTGTTTTTGATGAACGATATTTAGGCAAACCCCTGGTTTACTGCGGCACCGCCGGCATCATGCCCGCGAAGCTAGGCGGCAAACCGACACACGGCAAAGAAATCAAACCCGGCGATGTCATCATCATGACGGGCGGCCGCATCGGGAAAGACGGCATTCACGGCGCGACGTTTTCCTCCGAAGAGCTTCACGAAGGCTCGCCGGTCACCGCCGTGCAGATTGGCGATCCAATTACGCAAAAGAAAATGACAGACTTTCTGCTCAAAGCTCGCGATCTTGGGCTCTATCGAGCGCTCACCGACAACGGCGCGGGCGGGCTTTCCTCCTCCGTGGGCGAAATGGCCACCTACACGGGCGGCTGTGAAATGGATCTTTCGCTGGCACCCCTGAAATACGCGGGCCTTCAGCCATGGGAAATTCTGGTGTCCGAGGCGCAGGAGCGCATGTCGCTCGCGGTCGATCCGAAAAAAGCAGAAAATTTTCTGGAGCTGGCCCGGAAGATGGGCGTGGAAGCCACGGTGCTGGGCAAGTTCACAAAGTCCGGAAAATTCCACATCCGCTACGGTGAAAAAACCGTGGCCTATCTCGATATGGCGTTTCTGCACGAGGGCGTCCCGCAGATGAAGCTGCGAGCCAAATGGAGAGCGCCCAAACATCCGGAACCCACGTTTGCCCCGCCTGCCGATTTGGGCAAGGCGCTCTCCAAAATGCTTTCGCGTCTTAACATCTGTTCGAAGGAATCGGTGGTTCGCCAGTACGATCATGAAGTTCAGGGTGGCTCGGTGGTGAAACCGCTCGTCGGCGTAGCAAACGACGGGCCGTCGGATGCGGGTATTATCCGGCCGTTGCTTGATTCGATGGAAGGTGTGGTCGTGGCGCACGGGATCTGCCCGCGCTTGAGCGACATCGACGCCTATCATATGACGGCCTGCGCGATTGACGAGGCGGTGCGAAACGCCGTGGCCGTGGGTGTGGATTTGGATCACCTGGCGGGGCTCGATAATTTCTGCTGGTGCGACCCGGTTCAGTCCCCCAAAACGCCCGACGGCGAATTCAAGCTCGCGCAGCTGGTGCGCTCGAACATGGCCATCTACGATATGACCACCGCCTACGGTGTGCCTTGCATCTCCGGCAAGGACAGCATGAAAAATGATTACTCTATCGGCAAGACAAAAATCTCCGTCCCGCCAACGCTTTTATATTCGGTCATCGGCAAGATTTCCGATGTGCGCAAAGCCGTCACGATGGACGCCAAGCGCCCGCAGGACCTCGTTTACATTCTGGGAGAAACTCGCGATGAGCTGGGGGGCTCCGAGTGGTTCGCGCAAAACGGCGCCATCGGTAACAAGGTCCCGCAGGTGGACGCGAAAAGCGCGATGAAGCTCTATCGCGCTTTAAATAAAGTGATCCGCACCGGGCTTGTCGCCTCGTGCCATGACTGCTCCGACGGAGGGCTGGGCGTGGCGCTTGCGGAAACCGCATTTGCCGGCGGCCTGGGCCTCAACGTTGATTTGAAGGACGTTCCCTACCGGGGCAAAAAGCGCGACGATTACATTTTGTTTTCCGAAACGGCCAGCCGCTTTGTCGTGACAATCCATCCCAGAGACAAGGCAAAATTTGAAAGGCTGATGGCGGGAAACGTCGCGCGCGAAATCGGTTTTGTGTCGAACGACGGATGGCTGAAAATAAGCGGCCTTTTCGGCCAAACCATCATTGAAGAAAAAATCGGCAAACTGAAAAAAGCGTGGCAGGCGCCGCTTAATTTCTAGACAGGACAAAAAATGGCAAACAAGGTCAAAGCGATCATTCTTACCGGCAACGGCACCAACTGTGAAATGGAAATGGCGCACGCTTGCAAACTGGCGGGCACGGATACATCCGACATCGTCCATTTAAGTGAACTGCTCTACGGCGAAAAGCGGCTCTCCGATTACAACTTCCTGAATCTCCCCGGCGGATTTTTAGACGGAGACGATCTGGGCTCGGCCAAAGCCGGCGCCAACCGCTTTCTGCACGCGCCCATTTCCGGCGCCAACGAAATGCTCATTGAAGAACTCCTGAAATTCATCAACGGCGGCGGATTGATCCTGGGTGTGTGCAACGGGTTTCAGCTGATGGTGAAGCTGGGACTTTTGCCCGCACTAAACGGTAACTACACGAAACAGACAACAACACTCACGTTCAACAACTCGGGCCGCTTTGAAGACCGCTGGGTCTATCTTACGGCCAACGCGCAAAGCCCCTGCGTGTTTACGCGCGGCCTCGATGTCGTGTATTATCCCGTGCGCCACGGGGAAGGCAATTTCATTCCGGAGAGCCTCGCGGTTTTGGAAGAAATCGAAAGGAAAAATATGGTTGTTTTCCGATACGCTACGCATGAGGGGAAGCTCACGATGGAATATCCATTAAACCCCAACGGCTCGGCAAATGCCATTGCGGGTATCTGCAATGAAACCGGCCGGCTTTTCGGCCTGATGCCGCATCCTGAGGCGTTTTTGCACCGCACGAACCACCCGCGCTGGACGCGCGAAGACCTCCCCGAAGAAGGCCAGGGCCTGGCGATCTTCCAAAA
>JBFYYA010000114.1:0-5201 GCA_041310245.1 Syntrophaceae bacterium
ATGACGGAAACCGCCGCTCTTTCCCATTATGTCCTGCCGTCTCGTTCCGGCTATGAATCCTGGGATAGCACATTCTTTCCCATGACCTATCCGGGCATTCACTTTCAGATGCGCCGTCCGATTGTTGAACCGGAAGGAGAGCCGCTGGAATTGGGCGAGATACATTTGCGTATCGCGGACAAAATGGGCTTGATACCGCCGATTCCCGATAAACTTTATCAGGCGGCGCGGGAGAGCCGTCCTGTTTTTGCCCAGGCGTTAATGGAATACGCGATGACCGAACCTAAAGCGTTAAACAATATGCCGTTTATTTTAGGGAAAACGCTGGGCAAGGCGCTGGGATCGGTTCACCTGGCGGCGCTTTGGGGAATTTTGCAGGTGACGCCGAAAGCTTTTCAGGAAAACGCCGCAAGAGTTGGTTTTCAACCGGGGGCTAAGCTGGGAGAAGATATCTTTCAAAAGATTTTGGATCAGCCCGAAGGCATCTGGGTGGGAAAACTCGATCCGGAAAACAATTTTGACGAGCTGAAAACCGATGACGGAAAAATTGTTTTGCATATCCCGGAACTGCTGGAAGAAATGAAAACGCTGGACGCGACCAGCGAAGAAGCGGCCCTGATCATGCCCGCGGAATTTCCGCTGATTCTCATGGCCGGCAGACACACTTCCATGAACGCCAACACCAACATGCGCGATCCTGCCTGGAATGAAGGCAAGCGCGCCTGCACTCTGGCCATGCACCCGGATGACGCTGCCGTCCTGAATTTAAAGGACAGCCAGGAAGTGAAAGTGACTACGGAAGCAGGCAGCGAACAGATTGAACTGGAAATCACCGATACGGCGCGCAAGGGCCATGTGGTTATCCCGCACGGCTTCGGGCTGGTTTACAACGGCGTCAAATACGGCGTCAATGTCAATCGCCTGACAAAGAACACGCATCGCGATCAGTTCGGAACGCCGATGCACCGGTACGTTCCCTGCCGTGTGGAGGCAATTTGAAAACCGATCTGTATGATGCAATACAGGTCGATGCGAAATAATGTTGTTAGGGAAAAATGCTTAGCCCGGTAAAAAAAGCTTTAGGCGCTGATGAAATAGTTTCTATGATGGGAGAATAATAATGAACATAGGCCCTTACAGCTACGAAGATTTTCTTGTGAAGATAAAAGATTTTCACGGCAGTATCGCGCCAGGGATCATTGCCGGCGGCATCATGGTGGATATTGCCAGAGCGAATTTGCCGGCAGGGGAGTTCTTCGATGTTATCTGTGAAACCGGCCGCTGCCTGCCGGATGCTGTGCAAATTCTTACCCCCTGCACGATAGGAAACGGCTGGCTAAAAATTGTGGATACCAGCCGCTACGCGCTTACATTTTACAACAAGTACACCGGCGATGGCACCAGGGTGTTTCTTGACGCGGGAAAACTTGATGACTGGCACTGCATTAGGGCGTGGTTTCTGAAGGACAAGCCAAAAAAGGAACAGGATTTTGACGGTATTATCGATGAGTTTCGCCGGGCGGGAACGTCTATTTACTCTATAAAAAAAGTGAAAGTTACGCAAAACTACATCAGCTCCGCGAAAAAGAAAAGTTCGCAAGTGGGGTTGTGCCCTTCCTGCGGCGAAGCTTATCGGACGAGTTTGGGCAAGGCCTGCTCTGCTTGCCAGGGCCTTGGTCCTTTTGTTGATTAAGAGGATTAATTATTATGGATCTGTCGCAACTCACAACTATTCTCATCTGTATCGCGTTGATTGCTGTTCTTTACTCCTGTGTGGGGCATGGCGGAGCATCCGGCTATATTGCGGTTATGACTCTTTTTGGGCTGGCTCCCATAATTATCAAACCCACGGCGCTGGTTCTTAATATCCTGGTTTCAGGAATAGCCGCAATCCAGTTCTATCGGGCCGGATATTTCCGCTGGTCGCTTTTTTGGCGTTTTGCCTTGACGTCTATTCCCTGCGCTTATATCGGCGGCTATTTCGTCCTGCCCACGTATTTCTACAAATATATAATTGTGCTTGTTTTGTGGTTTTCCGCGGTCAGGCTTTTTATCCGTCCGGTCACGCCGGCAAGCTCAATACGCGTTCTGCCGCTGCCCCTTACCCTGGCCATAGGGGCGATATTGGGATTATTGTCCGGTTTTATCGGCGTAGGAGGAGGTATATTTTTAAGTCCTTTGCTCTTGCTTGCCGGATGGGCGGGCAACAGGGAAACGGCAGCAGTATCGGCATTTTTTGTTCTGGTAAATTCCTGCGCCGGACTTCTTGGTTTCATAAGCGGAAATCATACGTTTCCGGCGCAGGCGTTGACTTTTTCTCTGGCGGCTGTTTGCGGCGGTATTATCGGATCATATCTGGGCAGCAGAAAACTCCAGATGCTGAGTGTACAAAGAGTCCTGTCTATGATACTCATCCTGGCGGGATATAAAATTATTTTCAGCTGATGTAAAAAACGGGAAAATGATAAACGGATGCATGAACTGCCTGTCACCGAAAGCATTCTAAAAATTGTATTGGCGCACGCCGAAAAAAACGATGTCCGCCGTGTGATGACTATTGGGCTTCAGGTCGGCCGTTTAAGCGACCTGGAAGACGAATGGATGCAGCGCTACTTCGATTATGTAAGCCGAGGCACTCTGGCCGAAGGAGCAAAGCTTCAGATCGAACGAATGCCGATCCGGCTGGAATGTAACGCCTGCGCCGAAATCTACACGGTAGATGCCGCAAATCAGATAGACATACCCTGCCCTAACTGCGGTAAGAAAGACGCCAAGCTTATTTCCGGACATGAATATTTTATAAAAAACATGGAGGTCCTGTAATGGATGATGTCCGAATGATAGAGGTTAAAGAAGAAATTATGGCTGATAATAACCAGGTGGCCGCGGGTGTCCGGGAGCGTCTTCGCCGGCAAAAAACAATGCTGGTGAACCTGATGTCTTCTCCGGGCTCGGGAAAAACCAGCCTGATTCTCAAAACAGCTCAAACTCTGAAAGGCAGTATCAAACTGGGCGTCATCGAAGCGGATATCGAATCGAAAGTGGACGCCGAAAAAGTTGCCGCCCAGGGAATTCCCGCTGTGCAGCTACGGACAGGCGGTTTCTGCCATCTGGACGCCACAATGGTCACGCAGGGACTTGACGCTTTGGCCAAGAAAGATTTTGATCTGCTCATGATCGAAAATGTGGGCAACCTGGTGTGCCCTGCTGAATTTGATACAGGCGCGCACAAAAATGTGATGATTCTGAGCGTTCCCGAAGGACACGACAAGCCGCTCAAATACCCGCTCATGTTCAGCATCTGCGATGTGCTGCTTGTCAACAAGATTGATTATCTGTCGCTCAGTGATTTTGACATGGCCGCCATGCGAAAAATGGTTTTAGCTTTAAATCCCAACATCAAGATTATGGAAATCTCATGCAAAACAGGCGCGGGTATCAGCGATTGGGTTGACTGGCTGAAAAAAGAAGTTACGGCGTTTCTTAGCGCGTGAATCCAACTGGCGCCGGTCAGCGCCACTGTGTGTTTGCTTCTGATAATCAGCTCGGCTGTATGGGCAATTAAGTCTTCCACGCTCTGCTTATTTACCACTGCAAATACTTAGTTTGACGCTTGCGTTTTGGTTCCTTATATCCCGGCTTGATATAAAACTGGCCGCAATCTTTTAATTGGCATTGCCACCCGGATAGTTTCTCCGTTAAAGGAGATTCAATATTATTCATTAAACAAGCGGCGCAAAAATAACGCCCGGATTCTTTGGATTTATAGATGCCGAATTTTTTAATAAATTCGTACTTTTCCTGTAAAATCTCGGCGGCTGTTTTTTCTTTAGGCGCGGGCGGCTCCTCCTCAATAACCTCGGGTTTATCCGTCAATTCTTCAGTAGAAACTGGTTCCCGGGATTCGGGCTTTTTCTCATCAATAAATTCAGATTTATCCTGTAAGGTTTCCCTGGAATATTTTGTTTCTTGAGGCGCGTCCTTCGCGTCTTTAATAAAGGTGACTTTATCCGCCAATTTTTCAGCAGGAAGTACTTCTTGCGACGCGGACTCGATCTTATCAAGATTTTCCGGTTCATCCCGCAATATTTTAGCGGCAGCTTCTCCCCGGGGCGCGGGATGATTTATCTCTAATGAAGAATACTTTTTTTCCAGCGCAAGAATCTGCTTTTTCAAGTCAGAGATTTCAGACGCCCTTGCCGCGTTTTCATCATGAATTGCCAGCATCGATGCCTGAATCTTTTGTATAATATTACCAAGCTGAGTAAGCAGACCAACAATATCTTTAATGGCACTCATATCTTTTCTCCTGTTAAGGAGATTATATTATGTTTTTTAGGGTAAAAAAATGCAAGCGGAATGTTGGGTCTCTAAATATCTAATGCCCGTCGTGAGAAGATATAGACAAAAGGAAATTCAACAGCGTCATCACTATATTGGCAAAATCAGAGAACGAAAGGTGGTCAGGCTTGAATTATTATTTTTCAAGCCCAACCACTTTGTTTATTTATCTATCGCCTCTGGCTCTGGCTTCGATGGCGCTGATATCCTGAATACGAATCAACGCGTCGTAATAATCCCTGCCGCCGGCAAGCTTTTCCAGATGGAGAAGATGAGTTCCTACCGCCTCAACATTTCCCTGCAGGGTTTTGCCGGAATTCAGATGAACAACGACTTCTCTGCCATTATATTTCAATAAATTATCCTGAATTGTACGATTAACTTCAAATTTTACCTTGGGCTGGAAACCATGCCCCGGCCTGGGCGGCTGAGCGTTAGCCGAAGAAATTATAAATATTGCCGTAAATAAAAACGCTGCCACTGCTGCCGCGGAAAACATTAATTTTGCTTTTCTCATATTAGCCTCCTTTTTTATTTTATTTTTCTGGATTTCGGCTTATAGGCCGGAATGACAGAGCCAAACCGGATTCCTCTGTCATACAAAAGTGACAGGATGAAAATGGATTTCCCGGTCACTCCGAAGAATGCCACCGTGGTGACTTTCCCGCTCGCAAAGTAATTTTAAAACAGCCTCATTCACCCGGCATTTTATTTTAATAATATTTACCCGCGATATATTCACTCAACTGTTTGATGAGGAAATTCTTATCGGAAATAATTGATTTTACCACATCGCCGATGGATATAATGCCGATGAATTTATCCTTTTCAAAAACAGGCAGATGCCGCACGTGCTTTCC
>JBFYYA010000115.1:0-3183 GCA_041310245.1 Syntrophaceae bacterium
GTCATTGCCCCGACTAAAGCGACCCCCATCGCCCACATCTGATCCACAATCCACGCGGGCGGCGACATGGAAAGCCAATTTTCTTCAGGATTGATATTTTCCGAGACAATCCACTGGGCTGCCATTTGAGTGAAATTCCGGTGCGATAACATTGCTAATTTCGGAATGCCCGTTGTGCCTGAAGTTTGTATCATCACCGCTATATCATCCGCGCGCCCTTTACCGATCTGTTCTTCAAGATAGCTGGGATTATTTTTAAAAAATTCTTCTGAGATTTCCAAAAGCGTGGCGTAACTCGTTAACCAATCGTCATTTTCATAAGAAGTCATGCCGGTTGGATCAATATAAACAACCTTTAATACTTGTGGGAGCTTATCTTTCACTTCCAGTAATTTATCTACCTGCTCCTGATCCTGGACAACAACAACAGCGCAATTAACGCGCTGAATTGAGACGCACAATTCCTCGGCGACTGAAGAGGTAAACAAATTCAGCGTTGTCGCGCCCAAACAATGCGCCGCGATTTCGCAAAAAAGCCATTCGGCGTGATTTTCCACGATAAGACAAACCGTCTGGCCGCGCTGAAGATTTAATGAGGAAAAACCGCCCGCTGTCCTTTGAACGTAACGATAATAGTCCGCCCAGCTATATCTTTGCCAAATTCCGTACGCCTTTTCCCGAATCGCCGCCTTTTCCTCACTGTATTTTTCAGCGTTTTTAGCCAGGATTTGAGGTATGGTTAAATTGTAACTTTCTGAAATAATATTGTTAATATCCAAATTAAGCGCGCCTGTCTTTAGTCTAGTGTTCCGGATTCACCTAAATATGCCTTGATAACTTCAGGGTTTGTACTTATTTCCTGTGCGTTGCCTTCGCCTATTTTTTCACCAAAATTTAATACCATGATACGTTGGGCAATATTCATAACGATAGACATATCATGTTCAACCAGAATCATGGTCATGCCCCAACGCTGATTTAATTCCAGAAGAAAACGCACCATATCTTCTTTTTCTTCCAAATTCATCCCGGCGAAAGGCTCATCCAAGATAAGAAGCCTTGGTTCCAGCGCCAGAGCTCTTCCCAGCTCCACTCTCTTCATCATCCCGTAGGGTAACGAACCCACAGTTTGCTTTCGTATTGATTGCATTTCCAGAAAATCAATGATCTCTTCTAAAATCTGCCTATGACGGATTTCTTCTTTTTTTACATTTGCAGCATAAAGCCAGGAAGAAATAAAATTATAATGACAATGAATATGCCTGGCCAGTGTCATATTGGCCAACACAGTCATACCGGGAAAAAGTTCGATGTTTTGAAAAGTTCTACCGATACCAACTTCTACGAGCCGATGCGTGTGTAAATCAGTTATATCACGGCCATTAAATACTATTTGACCGCTTTGGGGGCGGTAAAACCCGGTTATGCAATTAAGCAGACTGGTTTTACCCGCCCCGTTCGGACCGATAAGCGCCATCAATTCGCCGGTATGAACTTTCAGATCAACATTCTTTATCGCCGTGACTCCGCCAAAGCTAAGATGAAGATTTTTTATTTCCAGCTCAGCTTTTTTCAAATCCGCCGGCTTGTTGATCATTATTGACGGCCTACCCCGGTAAGCTTTCATAAATACCTTTAATCAATTATATTCATTTATTAACTTAACTTATTTTTTCAGCAATTGGATCTTATCTCTTCCAGGAACATAAAAATTGGTCAAAGGCTGATATGTGCCGTTTTCTTTGACTTTCACCATGCGCGCGGTGAAAGACGCTCCATGGTCATCGGAAGTATAAGTGACATTAGGTACCAGACCGCCGAAATCCTCGTTATTGAATGACTCCAGTGCCGTGTTAATGGTCGAAGGATTAATTTTACCACTCTGCTCATAAGCGCGGATAAAAGCCCTTTCCATAATCATCCCGACGACAACGCCTTCCCAGTAAGAAGCGTCAAAACTTTTCACTGTCTTATATTTTTTAATCAACTCATCCATTATTTTAACGCCTTCTGATTTATCCTGAGGCAGACCGCCCGGGAACTGAATTACCAACCGGTCGCGAATCAGCCCTTTTCCCATTTTGAAAAAATCAGGATCCGTGGAAGTCCATGTCCCCAAAAACTTTGGTTTGTATTTGATGCGATCCGCGCTTTTAAAGGCGGTAATAATGGCCGAAGGAAGCATCTGCATGAAAACATATTCCGCGCCGGCTTTTTGCAATCTCAAAAGTTCCGTATTGAGATCAACAATTTTCGGTGGAAATTCTTCGATAGCGACAATATTAATGCCTAATTGCGCCGCGTATTCCTTACTTGGTTCGTGAATGGAGCGGCCGTAAGCGTTATTGTAAGTTAAAAGGCCGACTTTGGGCGCGTCCTTGCCTTTATGTATCGCCTTGATATATTCCAGAACCGCATGGCAGTCCATTTTGTAGCTGCCGAAAGGCAAATACATATAGCCAATGGGCTTGCCTAAAATTTCCCAACTCGTTGAATAGTTGATCGTTGGGATTTTATATCTCTGAACAATCGGCTTTGCCGCCAGACCTTCTCCGGCACTCCAGGTGGCAATCATGTCCACTTTATCCTGCAGGGCAAATTTCTGTACCGCGGCCACGGCTTCGGGTACTTTGTAAGCCGTATCGACAGTGATCATTTCTACTTTGTGACCGAAGACACCCCCCTTGACCTCGTTCACATAACGAAAATAATCGCGCTGCCCTTTTTCGTGGAACTGACCCCAAGTTGATGCAGGCCCCGTCAGATTTATCGCCGTACCTACTTTAATCGTTTTGGTTTGCGCGTAAACAGTTCCACAAAACAAAAATACAACAACTGCTAATGCGTAAATAATAGTGATACTTTTTTTCATTTCCCCCTCCTTTAAGGTTTTAATAAAACTACGACAAAAAAAAACCGTGGGCTGATCTTGATCTGCCCACGGTTCATTTTCCTTTAAAACCGGTCATGACGTTATCAGGCAGACCTTTGAGCCTTTAAAGCTAAAAAAGTAAAAAAAAGCTGCCTGTTTAAAAATCATCGTTTTAGCCTTATACATTTTAACCTCATGTATGGGGCATATAGAGCAAATATGCGGAAAAAGTCAAGAAAAAAGTAAATTTATCATCTTATCGCGAAAGCATTTCCCAATCAGGTCAATGAATAGATTAAAGAAATTCAATG